>CBDVAK010000037.1:0-18041 GCA_965371945.1 uncultured Candidatus Competibacteraceae bacterium | reverse complement strand
TCAGACCTGGAACTGGAAACCCCAGTGCCAGGGCTCGTAAACGAAACCGAAGGGATTGTCGCGCGGGTAGCTCAGCGTGAATTCCAGCGCCCCGGCACGCTCACCGAGCCAGGCAAATGCGTCGGTATGCTCGAACGCTTCACTGAGCGGTTCACAGCCCGGGGTCGACACATCGATGGCCCGCCCGGTGTGATGCTGGCTGAAGCCGGGGGCGGCCACGCAGGCCAGTATATCCGCCAGCGTGCGCCCAGCGGTCAGTTGACGTTCGATCAAACCGCACTGGTAGGCGATGCTGCGATAGCCGGACACCAGTTGCACCTCCACCCCGTCCTGCAGAGCAGCACGTCGCATCCTGACCCATGCCCTGGCGGTGGCGGAGGTGAGTTGAATGGAGCGTGGCCCCTCGACCACCGTCTGGAGTTCCAGGGCCTGCTCATAACGGGGCCGGGCCGGGTCGCGTCCATAGTCTTCGGGAATTCCGAGACGCTGGTGCAGCTCGCCGAGGGTGGCCACGACAGTAGTCATACCGCTACGGGCCACCCCAGTTGCCCACCACGGGCTGCAGCCCCGTGCCCCCCTTGCCAAGCTGAAAGCTGTAATCTGGCGGACCCGGTGCGTTGATATCCTTGAGTTCAACCCGGCCGGTGGCCGGATCATAGAGACCCACGCTGTCAATCCCATCGCCATTCCAGTCGCCCGCTACCGGCCGCAAGCCACCGCCCCGCCTACCGAAACGAAAACGCAGGGGGGCAATTCCCGAGCGGTGCCGGTCATGGAGCAGAAAGCGGCCGTTTGCCGGCAAATACAACCCTACTGTCGTGATACCGTCACCGTCCCAGTCTCCGGCGATCGGCAAGGCACCAGGATCCCTGGGACCCAGACGCAGGCGGTGCTCGGCCCTGCCGCGCGTATTGCTGTTTCTGAGCAGGAATATGCCTTCCGCGAGCCGGTAGGCACCCACCGTCGCCACGCCATCGCCATCCCAGTCGCCCATCACCGGCAAGGCCTTGTTGCCACGCGGCCCAAAGCGCAGCGCGGTCGACCCCGCGCCCCTGGCGGGTCGTGAACGCAGGTGGAAGGCACCGGTGGCCGGTTCATAGATCCCCACCGAATCGATGCCACCAACACCAATACTGCCATACAGGACGCGCTTACTCGTGCTTCTGGCACCGTAACCGAACACTACATTGATACCGCCCGCGCCAGGGCTGTCATAGAGGACGAAGCGTGCTCTCGCGGCATCATAAACGCCCATGGAAGATGCCATCGGCGTCCGCTTCACCAGCGTCGCCACCAGACGGATATCGACATTCCCCGCGGCCCGGCCCAATACCCCGATGTAATAAGTATGCGAGCCCGAGTTGGCCATCACGCAGCTGCGCTCCGCGCCACCATCACCCTTGGCCTGGCAGTCGGACAGCTCCCGAGTGGGTCGTGAACCCCGCCGCACATACAGCTCGGCATCCCCACCCTCCAGGGTCACGGCAACACGCTGATCCGCCGCCGTGGTCCGTAGCCGGTATTCCCGCCACTGCCCGACCGCCACGCTGGCGCGCAGTTCCTGACCCGAACGGAGCAGCACCGGAACATCGGCCAGCCAACGCTGCACCTGGGGGAACGAGAGGTCGAAACGGCCATACCAGTCCGGTGCATCCGGATTATTGCAGGAGGCGAATCCACCGTGCAGATTGCCGACGTACTGGCCGCGATCGTTGAACAGCCCCGAGCCACTGCTGCCTGGCTCGGTGGTACCCCGTGACCAGAGTACCTGCAGGTGAGAACCGCGCGGATCGGTCACCTGGGAGGTGTAGGCGGAAGGACCGACCGCGACCCCCGAACTCCATTTCTTGACATCGCCAGACGGATGATGGATGCCTGTCATCGGTGAAGATGGCGCCACTGGATTCTCACTCCAGCCAGCCAGAAACGCACCACTGACCTGCTCACGCAGTTGCAACAGGGTGAAATCGGTGTTGCTGCCGGTCGCCAGCAGATCGCTGCCTCCGGCCAGATGCTGTATCGGCCGCAGTCCGGCGCTGCCGCAGGACGCCCGCTCGAAGAACCAATAGCTGTTGACCGTAGCCGCCACCTGCGGGGAGTCGATGCAATGGTTGGCGGTGATCAGATAGGGAATCGTAGTGCCGGGATCCCGATCGTTGAGCAAGGTGCCGGTACACAGGAAGGTATCTCCGCCAGCCGTGAAGGCAATCCGGGCTACGGCATCCGCCAATCGTGGAGGATCGCGGGCCTCACAGGCAGTATCGATGTTGCAGCTCCCCGCCTGGCCAATCTTGAGCGATCCTTTGGCAATCAGGTCCTGCACTGATTCCTCGAGATGCGAAAGCGATCGCAGCCTAATGCTGAACGCACTATCTGCCGCCGGTATGCCGGCGCGGGAATAGACTTCGACACCGACGGTGTCCCCCTCGATTACCGGTGACCAGAAACCGCCATCGCGATCGCCGATGGCCGCGGTGAGGCGGGCACGGCGCAACTCACGCAAGCCGCCGGCCCTGAACACCTCCAGGCGGCGACCGAACCCGAAGAAACGCAGCTCGACTCCGTCCGGGCCGTCGACCGACAAAGCGACCCGCAAAGCACCCGCAGCGGGCGAACTGACGCTGAATCGCGCCGTAGCGCCGCCGGATTCATCCTGTTCCCAGACCAGGGAAGAGGTCAGATCACGTTGCAGCCAGGTGGGGATCTCACGACGATGCCCGATACGCAGAGGTCCGTTCTTTGGCGGCACCGATGCCACCTTGTACGCTGCAATCTCTGGTGCCAACCGGATTTGCAGAGGGATCGCCAAGCGTCGCACCGCCCGCTGCCGGGCCAGGCGAGGCAGGTCGACCCCGACTCCGGCGGCAACGCCGACCACCGATTGACGTATCTCGCCAGCCGTTGCGGCAGCCATGGCAACCGCTGCCAGCAATATCATGATCGCTGGTTTGAATGAGCCGCGGTGCATTGTTGGGGTCATCCGTCGCATCAGAGTCCTGACCGGACTATTCGCCGACGTCGGCGATCGGTCGTGTCGTCGCCGTCCCCGCCCCACTGGGAGCATCCGTGGGATCGACGATCTCCGGTTCGAGATAATCCAGCGCCACCCTGGGCACCTCGGAACGCCGGGTGTTGGCACCGACAAACTCACCGCCAGGATCGATGATGAATGCGTCGCTGACCACGTCGCCGTGCAGACGCCCGCTGGGCATCACCTCGAGACGACCGCAGTCGACCGTACCGCGCATCAGCCCGCTGATCACGATGTTGCGGGCCACCACGTTGCCTTCGATCTCACCGGTGGTGCCGATCGATATATCGCTCTGGGAGCGCACATCACCTTCCAGGCGACCGTCCACATGCAGTCTCGACTCCAGCATCAGTTCGCCACGGATGGTGGCTCCTTGCGAGATAATCGTGGTGTCATGGTGTCGATTTTTCGCTTTACCGCTTTTGCCAATGAATCCCATGGCACGCGTCCCTCCTGCTCGAACAGCGCGGCGTAGTTGTTGATATCCCAGCCCATCAACGGTTCGGGGTCGAGCCGGGCCTGCAGACGACGGATCTCGTAGTGCAGATGCGGCCCGGTGGTGCGGCCGCTACGGCCACTGTAGGCCACCACCCGACCCTTCTCGACGAACTCCCCGGGCTTGACCTCAACCGATTTGAGGTGCCCGAAATAAGTCTTGAATCCGAAACTGTGCACGATCACCAGCAGAATTCCAAAGCCGCTCTTGGTATCTTTGCCGGCGAACTCGACGATGCCATCCGCGGTTGCCACCACCGGCATGCCTTCATCGGCCTTGAGATCAATCCCCTGATGCATCCGCCTCTTGCCGGTGACGGGGTGGTCGCGCATGCCGAAAGGGCTGTTGACGCCATGATTCTCGATCGGCCAGCCGCCCGGGATGCTTTGCAACATCAGCGCTTTCTCGGTGGCGGTCTGATTGGCCACGTCGATACGATCGAGGATACCCGCATCCGGCGATGGAGCCAGCCCGATCATCACCTCGATCTGCTCGAGGTCGTCGGTCAGCAATTGCAGCTCGTCGCTGGTGCGCTGCAAATCGACCTTGGTGGACTGCAGCTCGCTGGTACGCTCGGTAATGTCCGCATCCAGACGCCTGTTCTCTTGCTGCAGCACTTTGTGTTCGGTCTCCAGAGACTCCCGGCGCGCGCTCAGGTCGGTCAATTCCCGGTACATCACGTGGATGAACAACGAACCCAGCAACAACGCGGTGAACACCGCGATGACGAAAAAAAGCAGGAAACGACGCAACAACTGAGGCAGCGAATAGTGTCTGGAGCCACTGACATCGGTGAGCGTAACAGTAAGATGGGTCCGCAAATCGCCTCCTTGCACACAACCGCAGCATGCCGTCGGATCGTGCTGCGTCACATCGCCGTCCGGCGCGGCACCGGCTCGTCGACGTCAATGTGACTGAGCAGCAGGGCCGTGCTTTTTACCTTACCATCAGTCGTCTGGCAACTACAGTCGTATCAGCTCAATGGTCCGGGGCAGCGGTAGTCAGTCGAGCGCCTGGATCGACTGGATATACACCGGGTACTGCCCGCTTCTGCCCGACTCCATCAACGGCAGCGGCGTGACCACTGCCGCCACCCGCAAGCCATTGCGCTGGAACTCCGCCGGGATCGACACCGGATCGTAAACGCCACCGCCATCCGCCATCAGACGCCAGAAGCCATGGCTGGTCTCCCGACCACCGCCGTATTCCACCCAGCGAACCAGGCCGTCGAAGCTGATCCTGGACTGTCCCGAGGTGGACTCGCGAAACCCGAACGCGGAGTTCTCTTCGCGCACCGTGGTGCAGCCCACCATCGTTGCCACCGCCACCACCATCATCATCAGCACCAGGGGCGGGACCTTTGCAACGTTGGGATACCTCACACCTTGCTCCTTTCCGGTTCCAGCAGCGGCGCGATCTGGTCGAGCAAACGATCCAGCGCACCCCGATTATCGGCAACCACGCCGAGTCCCGCTGCAGCCGCCCTGCTGCGCATTCGCGGGTCGCGCTGCATCGACACGAACCACGCTGCCAGTTGCGCCGGGGTCTCCACCTGGTGCGCCGCGCCAGCGGCCAGCAGCAAGTCGCCGGCCTCGACAAAATTGTGCATGTGTGGCCCAAAAGCCACCGGCATCCCCAGTGCCGCCGGCTCCAGGACATTGTGGCCACCGACCGGGACCACGCTGCCACCGACGAAGGCGAGATCGGAGGCCGCCATCAACAGCATCATGTCACCCATGGTATCGCCCAGCCAAACGTCCACGGCAACACTCGCGGTATCATGACTGTGGCGACCGACACGCCAACGTCGGGCGCGACACAGATCGGCCACCGCGTCGAATCGCTCCGGGTGCCGGGGCACCAGTATCAGCAGGGCGTCGTCGATCTCGGCGCGGATCAACGTCAGGGCGTCCAGCACCCACTCATCCTCGCCCTGGTGGGTACTGGCTGCGATCAGGACCGGTCGCTGGCGACCAAGCCGGCCACGCAGGCGGTGACCTTTTTCTATCGCCTGTTCGGATACCTGCAGATCGAACTTGATATTGCCCGCTACCCGTACCCGGCCAGCGCCCAGAGCCTGGAACCGATCGGCATCGGCGGCACTTTGGGCGGCCACCAGCGTGACGTCGCCTAAGGTGCGCCCGATCAGGCCCGCAACACGCTGGTAGCGACCAAACGACCGCGGTGACAAACGCGCATTGGCGATCACCAGGCCAACCCCGTGGTTTCGGCAGGCACGAAACAGATTGGGCCACAACTCGGTTTCCATCACCACCAGCAATCGGGGCTGAACTCGCGTGAAGAAGCGCGCCAGCACATCGGGGAGATCATAGGGCAGGTAGACATGAAACACCGCCTCGCCCAACGACTCGACCAGCCGCCGGGACCCGGTGGGTGTGGTGGTGGTCACCGTCAGCGGATAGCGCGGATAGCGCTGCAACAGGCTTCGCAGCAGCGGCAGGGCTGCCTGCACCTCACCCACCGAAACCGCATGAACCCAAATGGCGCCGCCAGCATCGGGTGCACGAAAAAAGCCGAAGCGTTCCGGCCAACGGCGCAGATAGTCCGGAGCCCGAAATCCACGCCACAACAAACGCAACAGGATCAGCGGAATCGCGAGGTAGAATGCCAGAGTGTAGAGCCCGCGCACCTCAGTCGCTCATCACCCGCCGGGCGACAGCGATATTGTGACGCAGGTGATCAGGATCGATCGTACCCAGCACCGCGCTGCTGACACCCGCGACCGGTAACACCTGCTGCAGCGCACCCCATATCGGATCGACCCCCGGAAGATGCGGCAGGTGACCACTGGCCAGGGCCTTCTTGACCAGCACACCACGGCCCAGCCGGGCGGCGGCTGCGATCACCGGCAGGTCTTCGCGCTCGGCCGGGTTGAGGGTGACCATGACCAGATCACAGTGCTGTAAAGCCCGCAGACCACCGCCCGGTGTCTTGGTCGACATACCCACCGCGCGGATCACCCCGGACGTTTTCAGTTCCAGCAACGTATCCAGTACCGCTTCGCGCTCCAGGATTCGCAAATCATCGCCATCGGAATGGATCAGCACCATATCCAGATAGTCAGTGCGCAGGCGTTTCAGGCTGCGCGCCACACTGGCGCGCGTCGCGGCGGCCGAGAAATCGAAAGTTGATTGCCCCTGTTGGAAGGTCTCACCGACTTTGGTCGCCAACAGCCAGTCCTGGCGAGGCGCAGGCAGCAACCGGCCGAGGCGTTCCTCGCTGGTGCCGTATGCCGGTGCGGTATCCAGGAAGTTGACGCCCAGATCGCGGGCCAGCACCAGCAGATCGACCACTTGCCGATCCGATGGCAACGCAAAGCCACGAGGGTACTTGACCCCTTCGTTGCGACCGAACTTGACGGTGCCCAACCCCACCGGGCTGATCCGCATGCCGGTGCTGCCCAAAGCTCTCAACTCCACCGCAACTCCCGATCCCATGGCAACAAGCCGGGCCGCGGCCGTTGCAAACCACCACTGACCGCCCGCGCATCCGACCTCGGCGTAAGTCGTTGCGAGCGCAGCGCCGCCAATATCTGGTCGGCCAGCGCCGGCGCCAGGGCCAGCTTGGTCGGCCAGGCCATCAACACCGAATCGATGCTTTCAACCACGGCGCCATCCGGGCGCCCCCCGGCAGCGGTCGCCGGCTCGGCACGGTCGACCTCCAGGGTGGCCCAGCGGGTATTCGCCAGATCGATCCATGGCAGCAATTCACGCAACTCACCACGCGCCGCGGCAATCTGCTCATCGCGGGAGCGGCCCACGCCCTGCTCGGCCAGAGCGCCACCCAGATACCAGACTCGTTGACTGGAGCGATCAAGATGGGTGGTGACAGTCAGTCGCGGCATGCTGCCGGACCCCAGACAGTGCGCATACAGGGCCGCGCCCATGCCACGCGCCATCACCATATGCAGGGGCCGGCGCTGTGCAGATGGTACCCGCCCACCCAGCGCGCGGCCGAGCGCCTCGTTGCCGCCACCGGCGCACAGTACCAGCCGCTGCGCCCGAATCCGCAATGTACGCTCATCTCGGTCACGAATATCGACCAGCACTTCACCACCACCGGGACGGCCCAAGCGGGTATACCCCGGATCAACCGATATCAGGTCATCGAAGTAGCGTTGGTGCAGGACCGCAAACACCGAAACGACATCCAGCACCGGCTCGTCGAGACGATAGACGGTGCCTGAGAACCCCGGGTCGCTAAGCGCGGGAGGATAGTCCCGTGCCAGCAGCGAGCGCATGCGGGCACGCATCAAATGGCTGGCGAAAAACCCGCTCAACCGCGAGCCCAGTCGCTCCGTACTCCACAGGTACTGGTGATCTGACAGCAGCCGGGCGCCCCGCAGGTCTACCGCCCCATCGCCCTGCAAGGCCTGGCGCCAGCGTGCAGGCATGGCGGCAATAGCGGCCGCCGCTCCACTCAAGGCCCCATGCAGCGCAAACTTGGTACCACCATGGATGATGCCCTGCGATGCCAGGCTTTGGCCATCGCCGAGCGCGTGAGCCTCGCACAGCAACACCGAGTAACCCGCGGCCTTCAACTCCGCCAGCAACCACAGCCCTGCGATCCCGCCCCCGACGATGGCGACGTCCACCCGGGCCTCATCACTCATGGGGCTGGATCATCACCCTGTTTGCGAATCCGGGCAATGATGCCTGTCGTCGAGGTGTCATCGACATAGTCCATCACCACCACTTCCCCGCCAGCCTCCCAGACACAGCGGTTTCCCGGAATCGTGGCCGGGTCGTTGTCACCACCCTTGACCAGGAACTCGGGCTTGACGCGACAGATGAGGCGTTCGGGGGTATCCTCCGAAAAGGGGACCACCCAGTCCACCGCGCCCAACCCTGCCAACACGTCCATACGCTGTTCCTGCGAGTTCACCGGCCGCGCCTCACCCTTCAGGCGTCGCACCGATTCATCATCGTTGACCGCGATGATCAGGCGATCACCCAGCCTCCTGGCCTGTTCCAGATAGGTGACGTGGCCGGCATGCAGAATATCGAAACAACCGTTGGTCATGACGATACGCTGGCCATGCTGTCGTGCCACCTCCAACTGCTCCATGAGGTCACCTTCGGAGATCACCCCCCGCAACAGCTCCTGCTGTTCAAAGATCTGCCGGCGCAGTTCCGGGACGCTCACGGTGGCAGTACCCAGCTTGCCGACCACCACACCGGCAGCGATGTTTGCCAGGGTGGTGGCATCAGCCATGGTCATACCTGCCGCCAGGCCGCTCGCCAGTGTCGAAATCACCGTATCACCCGCACCGGTGACATCGAACACTTCCCGGGCCCGGGTCGGCAGATGCAGTGGCGGACCATCACGAGCCAGCAGGGTCATCCCCTCTTCGCCGCGGGTGATCAACAGACCTTCCAGCTGCAGATCACGAACCATCCGCAAACCCTTTTCGACCAGCGCACGCTCGTCCCTGCACACCCCCACCGTGGCTTCAAACTCACGGCGGTTCGGGGTCAGCACAGTGGCACCACGGTAGGCGCTGAAATCACTGCCTTTGGGATCGACCAGCAACGGGCACTGCTGATCACGCGATTCGGTGATGAACCGCTCCACCTGCGACAACGCCCCTTTGCGGTAGTCCGACAACACCACGGATTTGGCCGAGCCGAGGTGATGCCGGTAACGATCGAGGAATTCCTCTTCGTCGACACCGGGAAAACCATCCTCGAAGTCGAGGCGAATCAACTGCTGACTCTGGCTGATCACACGCAATTTGGTGATCGTCGCAGCGCCCGGCACGCGCTGAAAATCGCTGTCCACACCGGCGCGCGCGAGCAAGGTGGTCAAAATGTCCGCCGCCGCATCGTCACCGGTGAAACCCAGAACGGTCGGACATGCCCCCAGTTCGACCACGTTCAGCGCCACGTTGGCGGCGCCACCGGGACGTTCCTCGACAGACCCCACCCTGACCACCGGCACCGGCGCTTCCGGTGATATCCTCAGGGTGTCGCCGTGCCAGTATCGATCGAGCATGACATCGCCCACCACCAGGACTCGCGATGCCTCGAATCGGGGAACCCGTAGTTTCACGCCGTGGCCTTCCTGCTCAGCAAAAGGCGAGCGATCTTAGGCGATTTCCATGTAACAGCTCAATAGTCCGGGGCGGTGTGGGTGCGTGTACCGCCTTGCGGGACACGCTGTGAATACATCCCTGCTCGATCGGGCAGGTGAAATTTCGCCGCTCGCGCTATCGTAGCCATCGCCGGCACCGATGCGATCCTGATCGCGGTTCAGGCTATACTCGCGGTCCCCGCAGACAGACCCGAATTTGATGGCGCAACCCGGCTTCACCAGCAAAGATCTCTATATACGTCTGCTCCGCCATGTCAAGCCGTATTGGCGGGTATTCGCGGTTGCCATGGGTGCCCTGGTGATCGCGGCGCTGACCGAGCCCGCGGTGCCAGCCCTGTTCAAACCGCTGCTGGACGTCAACTTCGTAGAAAAAAACCCTGACGATCTGATCTGGATGCCGCTGGCGCTGGTCGGCGTATTCCTGATTCGTGCCCTGGCTTCCTACACCAGCCAGATGACCCTGGCATGGGTGGCCGGAAAACTGGTCCTCGATCTCAGAAATCTGATGTTCGACCGCTTGTTGACGTTGCCGACACCCTTCTACGACCAACATGCTTCCGGAACCCTGATATCCAAAGTAACCTTCGACGTGGCGCAGGTCACCGAGGCCAGTACCAACGTGCTGGTAGTGGTGGTGCGCGATTCGCTTGCCATACTCGGTCTGCTCGCCTGGATGTTCTATCTCAACTGGCAGCTGACCCTGATCAGTTTTACCGTAGCACCGGTGATTATCGTACTGATCTGGTATATCAACCGGCGCATCCGGGTACTGGCCAGACTCACCCAGAAAACCTTTGGCGATGTCACCCGTGTCCTCCAGGAGGCTACCGAAGGTCATCGGGTCATCAAGGTCTTCGGTGGTCAACAGTACGAAGCCCGACGTTTCCACAAGATTGCCAACTGGGTGCGCCGCTACCAGATGAAGACCAAGGTGGTTTCCAACCTCAGCGGCCCGGTGGCACAGCTGAGCGCGGTGTGCGGACTGGCGGTGATCGTGATCATCGCTTCCCGGCAAGCGTCCTCGGGAGAAATCACCGTGGGTGGTTTTGTCTCGTTTCTGGGCGCCATGGGGCTGTTGCTGACACCGATTCGCAGGCTGGTCAACGTCGCCGAGCGGCTGCAACGAGGCCTCGCCGCCGCCGAGAGTATCTTCGGTTTGATCGATGAGCGCCCCGAACCCGGGGGTGGCGAGGAGCTGCCGGATCCCATCGAGGGGCGAGTCGAATTTCGTGGTGTCGAATTGCGCTATACCAACACCGACGAGCCGGCCTTGCACAGCTTCGACCTGGTTCTGGAGCCAGGCAGCACGGTGGCACTGGTCGGCCACTCAGGCAGCGGCAAAAGCACCGTCGCCAATCTGCTACCGCGATTCTACGAGATCGGCAAGGGACAAATCCTGCTCGACGGCCGGGACATACGCGACATCCGTCTCGCCGATCTGCGCCGTTGCATCTCCTTCGTCAGCCAGGAAGTGACCCTGTTCAACGACACCGTGACCGCCAACATCGCCTATGGCGGCAGCCATGCAGCCGACCGGGAAGCTGTCGAGGCAGCGGCAAGATCAGCCAATGCTCTCGAGTTCATCGAGCGCCTGCCGGATGGCTTCGATACCGAGATCGGAGACAAGGGCGTGCGTTTGTCAGGCGGCCAGCGTCAGCGCATCGCGATCGCCCGTGCGATCCTTAAAAACGCCCCTATTCTGATTCTCGACGAAGCCACCTCGGCCCTGGATAGCAAATCCGAGCGGGTGGTGCAGCAGGCCTTGGAGCATCTGCGCCGGGGCCGCACTACGCTGGTGATCGCCCATCGTTTGTCGACCATCGAGAACGCCGACCGTATCGTGGTCCTGCAGGAAGGCCAGGTGGTCGAGAGCGGCTCGCACCAGGACTTGCTCAAACACGGTGGCACCTACGCTGACCTGTATCGCATCCAGCACAGCGGCAGCTCCAGGGCCGATGACGGACATCACTGAGCGGTTTTGGCGCCGCGAGTTCCTGCGCCCGCGTTACTGGTCCCGCTGGCTGTTGTTCGGCGTGATGGCGCTGATCGCGCGACTGCCTTACCGGCCGGCCATGGCGCTGGGGCGGCTGCTGGGCCGGATCGGCTTCCGGGTGGGTGGATTCCGACGCCGTACCGCCACCACCAACCTCGAGTTGTGCTTCCCCGAACTGGACCCCGACACCCGCGAGCAATGGCTGCGTGCGCACTATGAATCGCTAGGCATGGCAGCGATCGAAACGGCCCTGTTGTGGATGGGGGACGCCGACAGGATCAAGAGCCTGCTACGTGAGGTCCAGGGCATGGACCATTTGCAAAGCGCGCTGCAACAGGGGCGTGGTGCCATCCTGCTGGCCGGCCACTTTACCCATCTGGAGATGGGTGGGGCGCTGCTGGCGGGCATGCTGCCCCTGGCGGCCGTCTACCGGCCACAC
Organism: uncultured Candidatus Competibacteraceae bacterium; assembly: GCA_965371945.1. Taxonomy (GTDB): domain Bacteria; phylum Pseudomonadota; class Gammaproteobacteria; order Competibacterales; family JAHEDQ01; genus CBDVAK01. The sequence goes on along the minus strand of CBDVAK010000037.1, from coordinate 5,968 downwards.
AAGGATCCTTTGTTCGAAGCGGTGATGGCACGATCACGGCACCGCTACGGCCGCGCTCTGCGCCGGGACGATGCCCGTGGCATGTTTCGTGCTTTGCGCGACGGATTGCCCATGTGGTATGCGCCCGACCAGAACTACAAGGGTGCTCACGGCACCTTCGCACCTTTTTTCGGCATCCCCGCAGCCACCAATGCCGCGGCCGGGCGCATCGCGCGTATCAGCCGGGCCCCGGTGCTGCCTTTCACCCAGCAACGATTACCTGACGGGGGGGGCTACCGGCTGATCATCGGACCGCCGCTGGAGAACTTCCCGCTGGGTGATCCGCACACTGACGCCGCACGGGTCAATCTGGAAATCGAGAAACTGGTGCGACAACAGCCTCAGGACTATCTGTGGGTACACCGGCGCTTCAAGTCGCGTCCGCCTGGCGAACCCCGGATCTACCCACGCACACCCCGACGCAGACGACGCAGACCCACCGGCCACTGATCATCTGACGACGGTATTCCGACCGTCGGTGGTTCAGGAAGAAGCGGCATTGGAAGAGGCTGCGTTGGCGGCCCGTGCTTCGCTCGCGGTTCGGCCACGGCGTCGCCGTTCGATCCGCCGCCACAGCCGTTTGCCGGTCGAATTCAGCCTGGCGATACCCAGATAGGCGAGCAGAAAGCGCATACGGTCGGCGCGGCTGATACCGACCACGCGCCGGTTGAGTGTGGTCAGATCCCGCACCCGGTCAGAACCAAGGCGCCGACTGGGACGGCTTTTTTCGAGATCGATGACGCGAACCTGCTCGACCAGGCCGTCGTCCGCGGACATCTTCAACAGCAGGTGTTTCGGGTACAGACAGCCGTGCCAATAGCCGTGAGCATGGATCGAACGCGCCAGCGCCGCGCAAGCCTGGATGGCCGACAGCCGCTGCGCCCGCGAGGACCAGGCATACTGTAGCTCTTCGAGCGCCGTGTACCCATCCAGCGCCACGGTCACCAGCAGTGCCCGCTGATGACCATCGACGCGGCGCTGGCCGAAATAGACCGCCTCCAGCGAGGGGATGCCGAATGCTTGATAACGCAGTATGCTGTTGATCTCACGCAAAAAGGTGGGGCGGCCGGCAAACGGATGACGCCAATCCCGATAGACATGATCCTGCTGTTTCTTTACGAACACCGCGGTGCCGGTACCGTCGCCATCACGCAACTCGATCCGCGACACGCCGCTCCAACCGCCACGACGCTGGTTGGGCGCTTCGAACCAGTCACCTTCGAAGTTCCATAACGCCTCGAAGCTATCGAGACCATTCTCTTGCAGCAAACCACGCCAACGATCGGGAATATATTCGTTCACTATCAATTTGTTCCAGTCAGTCGTTGGTAACTGCTCAATGGTCGTCCGGAGCGGTGTGGGAGTGGGTACCGCTCCCACGTCACGGTAGGCAACGCCCCAGGTTACTGAGCAGTTTCCGCTGGTCGCTGAACACTGCGTTGCCAGCAATGTCGTCCCCAGTCCGGCAGCGGTTCGCTCAATGCGGGTTCGAACCAGCGCTGCCACTGTTGCAGATCCCAGTTGGCACGGAAGCGGCGCAGATCACGCTGGTATGCCCGCCGTAGCCGGGCCGCCCCGGCCACCACACGCATTGGATCGAGATCGATGACCACCGGACAATCGTCCACCATCAGATAGTTGCTGGCCTTGGTGTCGCCGTGGACGATGCCGCGCGCCGCCATCAGCCGCAGCAATGCCACCAGTTCCCGGGCAGCATCGCTTTGCACCTCAGGATGATCTGAAACGCTCGCAAAATAGGCACCGGCCGCGACTCCCTGCTGCCACTCGGTGATCAGCCAGGCTTTGCCGCGCAATGGCCCCCGGCGCTGCTCCACCAAAGCCACGGGACGAGCCGTAGGCAACCCCAGAAAGCGCAACCGCAGCCCATTCTGCCAGGATCGTGAAGCACGCGTGCGCCGCCACGCGCGCCCCAGACGATGACGCCAGTTCTTGATATTGTAGCGCTTGACCACCAGCCGGCGGCCGTCAACGCGGCTCCGCCACACGGTGCAGGTGTTACCCGCCTTGATGATCTCGGCATCGGAGTCCTGCAAGAACCGGTCGGGGTCGAACAGCAGTTCGCGCAGCTGTGGCCCATCGAAGCCCCGCTCGAAGATACGCCGCCAGCGCCAGTCCTGATACACCGCGAAAGCCGTGGAGTCGCGATAGGCCTTGCGCAGATAGGCCCCCTGCCGATAGCGGCTGATACGGCGACAGGCACTGGCCACCGCCCTGCGGCAGTGCCGCGGGTTCAGTCCCCGTGCCCGGCAGTAGCGGCACAACAGTTGTTCGAAGGTGCGCTCGTCCAGGGGCTGGAACTGGGCCAGCAACGCGCCCAGATTGAACAGCGCCCGGTGCAATTTCACCACCGCTCCGGAGACTCTGACACCGCCTCCGTCGACGGTCAGAACCAGCCCCTCACTGAACAGGAAGTTGTCGGCATGGACATCGTATTGAACCAATCCCGCCTGATGGTGGGCAGCCACGGTATCCACCAGCGCGGCCAGGACCGTCCAGGTTTCGCCATTGACCAACGCGGCCTGCCAGGCGTCGGTGCCCCTGATCGCCGGATCGATTCGCTGGTAGACATTGACCAGCCTGCCGTCGGTCAGTTGCGTGGAGAGCAACAGCGTGGGGGTTGGGATACCGCCTGCCATCATGGCGCGTACGCCAGTGGTTTCACGCTGCCAGTGGACGCGCGAGCGCCGTCGAGCCAGAAACAGCTTGATGAATACCGGGCGGCCGTTCCAGACGCCGCTGCAAACCCAGCGTCGCCCTGGCAGAAAACGCACCAGCGATTGACAGCGCAGCGTACCGTGTCCTTCGGGAAGCTCGATATCGAGTGGCAGCAGGGGTCTCGCGGTGGCAGCTGCCATAGTCTCAGCGCAGCGTCCCGTAACCGAGCCGGGCCCATTTCTCCGCCAGGCTCTGCCCGCGACGTTCCACCGCGGACCAGAAATCGCTCTGTTGCTGCAGGATACTGCGCAGGCTGCCACCGCTATAGCACTGCATAAAGCGCAGACGGTCGCGCTGCGTGAGCCCGGCCGCCATGGCCGAAAACCACAGCGAACCAACATCCTTGACCCGCCAACGCCACGGTAGTTGACGACGCTGCTGGACCCGGTGCAGGTCGATCAGGTACAGGCGCGGCGGCTCAGCACCACGAGCCTGTGGGTCGCCCGCCGACAGATCCAGCAGCAAATGGCAAAGATAGAAGTCCCGATGGTTGAGCCCGTTGCGGTGCAGGGTCGCGGCGATCTCCGCGATCTTGGTGACCAGCGCGCGCTTGATACGGACGCGACTGCGCGGGGGGTGTGTATCCGCTCCCCAGCCGCGGCAATAGTCCTCAAGACTGACCACATCGGTCAGCTCATCGGTGAGTACGAACGACTGTAACCAGGCCGGATTGTGACCGCGCATGCCGTAGCCGGCCAACTGCATGGTATCGATTTGCAGACCATGCAGACGCTGTATGGCACGCCATTCCGGCCTCGCACCCAGCACCGGAGCACGTAACTGCAGCAGATTCCTGATGATCTCCCACCAGCCCACACCCTGGTGCGTCTTCAGGAAAAAATGCCGGCCACCGATTTCCACCCGCCGGGTACAGCGCCCGCCGTGCTGGCGATAGACCTCGCCCTCGAGCGCCATGAGCACGGCGAACGGGTCGCCGCCACCGGCCAGCGCGGACGCGACGTCGGCTCTGAGTTCGATCAAGGCTGGCACTCCGCGAAACGCTCGATCAGGTCGGCGGCCCTTTGCGGCAGGCTGTAGAGATCCTCGTTACGTCCATAGTTCACGCCGTTGCTGCGCCACTGCACGTCCTGCTCCGGCGCCAGCATCTCTCGCAGGGACTGATTGAGCCGCAGCTGGCTGAAAGGCTCTTCCAGCACCACCCCGGCGCCCGCCCGGCGCACATGGAACGAGTACCCACACACCGCGGTGGTCAACACCGGCAGACCAGCCACCATAGCCTCCAGCAACACCATGCCCGCGGCCTCGCTGTAGGCCGGATGCAACAGCAGGTCCGCAGCCAGCAGAAATCGTGACACATCATCGCGACCACCCGCGAACCAGACCTGCGAGGCCACGCCCAGTCGGGCCGCAAGTCGCTCGAAAGGCCGCTGTTTGTCCTTGCCGATCACCAACAGCCGGGTGCGCGAACGCAGGCGTTCGGGCAGGGCCGCGAGTGCCCGCAAGGAACGATCCAGCCCCTTGGTACGAAACCCCGAGCCGACTGCCAACAACAGGTGGTCACCGGCTTCGAGACCGTATTCGGCACGGACTTCGGCTCTGATCGATCCGGCATCGGCCGGCCGCATCCGATCACGCGAGATCCCCGGTGGCAGCAGGTGAAACCTTTGTGCCGGGGTCGCGTAGTAGCGGCGGAAAGTCGCGATTTCCTGCTCTGTGAGCATCAGGATCTCGGTGCCGGCGCCCGCTGCGTATATGCCCTGTTCGAAAGCGACCATTTGCCGGTAGCGCGGTGTGAGCCGGTACCACCCGCCTCGGCGGCGGGCGACCTTGGCCTGGAAACAGGAATCGGCCGCAAAATAGACATCGACTCCCGGCAGCCGATCAAATCCGATCACCAGATCGTGACCGCCGCTGGCAAAGCGGCGATGCAGTGACGACAGGAAGCGCCGGTTGCGGGTCGCGGCGGAAAAACCCCGGGGATGCAGGGCCTCGACCTGAAAACCGTCGGGGACCGACCCGATCCAGTACATGGTGTAGACCTTGATGCTGTGACCACGCCGCAGACACTCCGTGGCAATACGCATGAAATCGTTCTGCAGACCACCGAAAGGACGCACCGCGTACAGACAAAAAGCGAGACGACAACGGCATCGTCGCGGCTCGGTGGGCGGCACCGGAACTGGCTGCGACCCGCTCACTGCAAAAGCTGCTGCAACGCACTGTCGACCTGTTCAGGCAGCAGGTCGCGCAGACAACGAGTGTGCCCCAGCGGGCACTCACGCTGAAAACAGGGGCTGCATTCCAGACCCAGACTGAGCACCCGCACCCGTTCGCCCAAGGGCGGTGTGAATTGGGGGTCAGACGACCCGAACAAAGCGACCAACGGCCGTTGCAATGCGGCGGCGACGTGCATCAAGCCCGAATCGTTGCTGACCACCGCCTGTGTCTGGGAGAGCAGATCGACCGCATCACCCAGCGAGGTCCGCCCACAAAGATCGTGACAAGCCGGTCCCAGTTGCGCCGCGATGCGCGCGGCTGGGCCACGGTCATTCCCGGAACCGAATATCCACACCTGCCAACCTTCCTTGATCCTGTGGTTGGCAAGTTCGACGAAGTACTCCGGCGGCCAACGCTTGGCCGGTCCGTACTCCGCGCCCGGGCACAAGGCCAACACCGGCCGTCCGGCGTCCTCCAGACCGAGGCGCCGGCGCAACGCCTCGGTGGCACCACGGTCCACCCGCAGACAGGGTCGCGGAATCTCCGGTGCGACCATTGGATCGGAATCCGGCGCCAGCGCCACGAATCGCTGCACGGTCATGGGCAACAGGCTACGATCCAGTCGCCGCACGTCGTTCAACAGACCATATCGGTGCTCGCCCAGGTAGCCGGTCCGTACCGGAATCCGGGCCCAGAACGGTAGCAGTGCCGATTTCAGCGAATTGGGCAGCAGGATTGCCCGCCGATAGCGACCACGCAGCGCGCGACCCACTCGCAGCCGCACTGCCAACCCCAGTTCACCGTGGCGCAGCGGCAGATCGATGGCCGCGCGAACTTCGGGCATGCGCGCCAGCAACGGCCTGGTCCAGGCCGGAGCGAGCACATCGATCGCCGCTACCGAGGGCTGATTGTGCAGTGCCATGAACAAGCTCTGGGCCATCACCATATCGCCCACCCAGGCCGGTCCCACCACCAGTACCGAGGTCTCGGCGGCAGCCTCGATACTCACTTGTGA
>CBDVAK010000036.1:0-18144 GCA_965371945.1 uncultured Candidatus Competibacteraceae bacterium | reverse complement strand
GGTCACACCGGCTGGTGTTATGTGGGTGAACACCCCGACCGGGTGAATATTCCCGTCGCCGGCAGGTTTGTACTGAAGCCGGCCTGGTCAGGCGTCGATGGTAGCGCAGTCTGTGGAGGTCGCGGCGATCCTGGTCCACATCGCGTTGCGCGCAGTCATGGGGAATAAATACCCCACCGCGGTGTTTGCCAGCATGAAGCCGGAGTAGCTACCCGTGGAATTCGGCCTGTTACACTGACCACCCGTCCCCGGTGTCCGGTCTCGCCAGGGAGGGTGAGGCCACAAACCGCGGGTCACTGGAATCCGTGCCGGGCGTTCGAATCCGGGTACGATTTCTTCATCACCAACAGGAGACACGACATGAACAGATTGATCAGTGTGCTGATGGCCGCGGCGCTGGTGAGCGTGGTAGCGGCAGCAGCGTGGGCTGCCGAGGTGCCGCCAGCCCCCAATGGCATCGCATTTCCGGCCGACTACAAGGACTGGCGGTTGATCGCGGTGTCGCATCGTACCGATAACAACACCCTGCGCGCGATTCTCGGCAACGACGCGGCGATCGAGGCGGCGCGCAAGGGCGAGACCAACCCGTGGCCCGATGGCGCGGTGCTCGCCAAGATTGTGCTCAAGGATGCTACCGATCCGCACTGGGCGGCGGCCACCGTGCCCGGCAAATACGTGCATGTCGAATTCATGGTCAAGGACGGTGAGCGCTTCGCGGACACCGGTGGCTGGGGATTCGCGCGCTGGCTGGGTGAGGATCGCACACCCTACGGTGACAACGCGGAATTCGTGCAGGAATGTTTTGGCTGCCATACCCCCGTCAAGGACAACGACTACGTATTCACGAAGCCGGTGATACTGCCCTGACTGCGGCATTGGTACGAATATAGGACGATCCGCCCCCGAGAATCCGGGGATCCTGGACAGGCAGGCTGCGATTCCTGCCTGTCCCCACGCCGCTATTTCGGGGTGGTGGGTGTTCCGGCTCGCTTGCGATACGCCTCGACCGGCAACCCGCCGATACCCCAGTTCTCCATCTCCACCTCGTCGATCACCACCACCGTGGTAGCTGGGGATTTCCCCAGGACCTGTACCAGCACGTCAGTAACACCATCGATGAGGGCCGCTTTTTGTTCAGCCGTGGTGTTGCCTTCGCGGGTGATCTTGATGTTGACAAAAGGCATGTTCGTTCCCCTCTGGAGCGATACCCGTCGAATGCGGGTTTTGTGATCTATTTCACTGGATTTCTTCTGCTGGTGTTCTAGACTTTGTCCAAATCGCCTGGAAACCAGGCCTTGGCGTGCAGTCAGCGGTCACCCGTACAGCACGCCAGTACCAATAGCAAGAATAGACAAGGAGAGGGGAGCCAGGATGCGCACACTCAAACGACGGATGGCGGTTGCAACGATTTCATTGTTGCTTGTGGTGGTTGTTGCGCCGGTAGTTCAGGCTGCCGCGGACAAACACACCGACGACAACAATGCGCTGACTTTGGCCATCGCCGGGTTGATCGGCGCCCACAATTTCGCGCTACCACTCTCATTCGTACCCGAACCAATCACCAGTGTGATAGCCGAAGCCGTCACCTATGGCACCAACATCGGCCTGAAGTACATCAAGGCGCCTTTCTTCGTGCCGCCGTCACAGGCCTGGTACCCCAACACCAGCGACGGCTGCAGCTACGAGTTCAATCTGCCACGCACCGAATACACCTATTCCAACTTGTTCGGTATCGTCTCCTACTATGACGCCGACCCCAAGTGGGGGCTTCTGAACGAGGGCAATCCGGATTTCCCCCAGGTGTTTCATGCCAATTCGCAGGTGACGGTGAGTGTGGCGAGCCTGCCCTATTTCAAACGCAGCGAAAACAAACAGTCGGTGAAATTCCCCGCCGGGGTTCATAGGCTTGACTGGAGAGCAGAAACGAAGATCGATGATTTCTGGGATATCGCGCTGCCACCGATCCTGTTTGCGGCGGTGAGATCCGCGCCCATCTGGGCCGCGCGCCTAAAGAACGGCAAGGCCGTTCAAAGAGTGGTCGAATCGACCCGGTTCGCGGTCGGCCAGTTTGCCGTGACAACCGGCTTGGGCGCCCTGCTGGACGTAGCGCCGAGAACAACCGTGACCCATCGTATTCCCAAGACCTTCACCGTCTTCGATACCAAACCCCCGGTGATCGACAGCAATCCTCGTGCACTGAAGTTCGAAGCAACGGATTTCGGCGGCACCCTGCTCAAACGCAAGTTGCCGCGCATGAAAAAAGCGATTACCGCTTCCGACAAGTGCAATCGCCCCTATTCGGTCGGCAACGATGCCCCGGTGCTGCTGCCGATCGGAACCACCCGGGTCAAGTGGACGGTCAGTGACCGGGGCCCCAACCCTCAGGGTAAGCGCAACACCAGCAGCATCACCCAGTTGGTCACGGTGGAAGATACCCAGGCGCCGATCATGGTGGCGCCACCCGGTCGGGTGCTGGAAACAAAGGGCTCCGGTATCAAGGCCAACAGCGTCAGGCTGGGTGTACCCCGGGTCGTCGATCTGGCCGACCCGGCGCCCAGGGTGCTTCGCAAGGGGCCGTCCTTTTTCGGGGTTGACAAACGCAGCAAAGTGACCTGGACCACCAAGGATGCTTCCGGCAACAAGACCCGGGCCACGCAGTGGATCACGGTGAAGAAGAAAGGCACCAACCGCCCCCCCCGGATTCAGGATGCGCGCGCGAGCACACTGACCTCGAAGCCCGTGGATATCGTGCTGCGTGGCTCCGACCCCGACTTTCTGGACGGACGCTTCGACCCGTTGTCGTTCAAGATCACCCGGCGGCCCCAGCGCGGGGAATTCGTGTCGCCCTTGTTTCCGTTTTTTATCGAGGACTACCGCACCAAGCCAGCCGGTCCGTTTGGTGAGGAGTTCCGCCTTTCCGGTAACCGTGGTGGCTGGATCTATGACAACTACTGTCGTTCCGGAGCGCCCAATCGGGAGTCGGATCTGCCCCGCGATTTCGTCTACCAGCCGCGTTTCGTGCAGGTGGCCGACGACGGCACCACCTTCATGATCGACTACTACTGGTGGTGTAATCCCAGCAACTCGGAACTCGATCAGAGAATTTCGAAATGGGACCGTAACGGCAACTATCTCGGGCAAATCAGCTATGGCGGCACCAACGACTCCTTTGTCATCGACAAGGACGGGTTCATCTATACGCTCACCAAGCAGGGCGGCGGCAGCAGCTCGGAATTGTTCATTTCCAAGATGCGCTCGGACTTTGATGTCAACCCCAGTGGCGGCGTGCAGGTCGCCGGCTGGAAGTTCACCCATTCATCGGCACCGCTGATCAACCCCGAACAATTCAGCTATGCCCGCGTGGACAGCACCCGGGGTCTGTTGTATCTGAACGATCGCAGTCGCGTGTTCGTGTTCGATGTGCGCGATCAACGCAGTGGCCCGAGGTATCTGGGAACCTTCAATGATGGTGAACGAATCATCGGCACCAGCGGTTGCAACTATGGCAGTTCCTGGACGGGATTCGCCATGGAAGTGGATTCGAAGGGTAATCTCTATGTCGCGGATACCTGCTCGGGGCGTATCCACAAGATGAATGCCTCCAGGTTCGATGCTGACGGCAACTTCAGGATGGGCCGCTATGTAGGCTGGATGGGGCGCTGCGAGGGCAGTACCAACAAGGCCTGCGATCTGACCCGTAAGGCATCGCGGGGCTATAGCTGTACCGATGCGACCTGTCAGGTGGACCGACAAGCACGCATCGGCAGTGGCCAGGGGCAGTTCAACAGTCCGGTCTATCTGTCGATCGACCCCAAGGACGTCCTCTATGTGGCCGATACCGGCAATTCACGCATCCAGCGCTTTGGCCCGGACGGCAGCTTCGCCGGCGAGGCGGTGTCTACCGGCACCGGCGTCAACCAGGGCGACCGTCCCAGTTTCGTGCTCGGTAACATGGGCCGGCCCAAGGCGGTGACGGTCAATTCCACCAAGTTCTTCGTGGTCGATGTGGAAGAGAAGTTCGTGCACGTATTCAAGACCTCACCGTTCAAGAAGATCACCAGCAATTCGGTGACCGTGACCTATGTATCGAACTTCGACTTTCAGGGCACCGACCGTTTCAGCTTCAGATCCAGCGACGGCCTGGCGCGCAGCCGGGCCGGAGTGGCGGAGATCAAGGTGAAACGCAATTTTCGCCCGCCACGGTCGCTCGTCATCGTCTGCTACCGGCCCGCTGCCCCCAGCACCCGGGTGGCCTGCAAGGTGCCGGAAGACGGTTCGATCCTGATCAAGCTCAAAGCCGACGACCCGGATGGCATCATCGGCAAGGATTTCCTGGGTCTGGATGCGCTGAAATACACTATTTTCAAGCCGACCAAAGGGACGTTGAAACTGAAGTCCGCCAACGCGGCCACGGCACTGTATCTGTATCGCCCGAAGCGCGACTACAACGGCAGGGAGCGCATCCAGTTCAAGGTCAGCGATGGCCGCGATACGGTGACCTCGAAGAAATTCGCGGTTGCGGTCACGCCGGTCAACGACTCGCCGATAGCACGCAAGGTATCGGTGCAAGGTGCGGCCCGCGGGTTTCCCGCGCGATTGGTGGCGAGGTACCTGGATATCGACCGGGATGCCACTCAGAACCCGCCACGGATGGTCATCTACTGGGGCGACGGCACGATCGAGCAACAGGGTGAGATCGTCAAGCGTAGCAATGACGAGTATGAGGCCACCGGGCCGTTGCTGACTCCGGGGGCGCCGGGTCAGGGCTATATCAGTGGCTTCCATTCTTACCGTACTGCAGGTAACAAACAGGTACGGATCTGTCTCACCGACGGTGTCGACAGTACGGTAAGGTGCGTCGCCGAGGTGATCAAGGTCATCGAGGCGACCAATGTCACGGTGGCGATCAAGGCACTGGACGAGGAACCGTTGCCGGGCCAGGGCGCTTTTTTCGAGGTGGAGGTCACCAACCAGGCGCCCGAGTCCTGGGCTGGACTGAATTCGGAGGAACTGGAAGTGATCGTTGCCATTCCTCCCAGCCTGAAGGTAAGGAATGCCGGTCCATTGTGTGAGGTGCGGGCCGGTGGCGCCGAGTTGCGTTGTGAGGTCGGTGTGCTGGCTGCCGGTGCCAGCCGGGTGTTCCGTATCAGGCTGGCCGTCAAAGCCGGGATCGTGCCCGGGCCGACACAGATGCTGAGCGCGAAGCTCAACAACAGCGGTGTCGATGTATCGGCCCAGCGGATGGCCGCGGCCGCGGTCAGTCTGCAATGGCCGGACACCGATGGTGACGGCATGCCGGATGCCTGGGAACGGGTCCAGGGACTCGACCCGCTGGTGGCGGACGCGGATGGCGATCTGGATGGCGATGGCGCCTCCAACCTGGACGAGTACCTGGCCGTCAGCGATGCACGCGATCGTAGATCCACCCCCAGTTCGCCGTACCGCATCGATGGTGTCGGTATCTACGAGCTGGCCAAGGCGATCTACCGCATGCGTGGGCGTCCATCAGCAGGCAAGCCCCAGCTTGCGTTCCGGTTTGGCAAGTCCGGGCGGCAACCTCTGGTCGGTGACTGGAACGGGGCCAACGGAGACAGCATCGGCAGCTATGATGAGAATAGCGGCGAATTCATGCTCAAGAATCGCAACGCCAAGGGCAAGCCGAATCTTCGATTTCGTTTCGGTGGCCCTCGCAAAGTGGCCCTGGCCGGGGACTGGAACGGCAATGGCAAGACCAGTATCGGCATATACGACCAGGTGCGCAGGAAGTTTCTGCTCAAGGATGTCAACAAGGCAGGTAAACCTGACTACACATTCAGCTTCGGCAAGAAGGCGCGGTTTGTGCCCATCGTGGGTGATTGGAACGGGGATGGGCGCGATTCGGTGGGTCAGTTCGATCCCAAGTCGGGCCGTTTCCTGATGAGATACAGCAACGACGCGGGCAGCATCGATCGCATCGTCGTGCTCAAGGGTGCGGTCCGCAAGATCCCGGTTGTGGGGGACTGGAACGGCGACGGTATCGACAACATCGGCGTCTACAATGAAAAGACCGGGATCTTCCTGCTGCGCTCGCGCAATACGGATGGCAGCCCGGATATTCGCTTCGCGTTCGGGCCGCCGGGCATGGCGCCGCTGATGGGGGGCGACTGGAACCGGTTGCGCTGACCGGGTCGATGCAGCACCGACCTGGGAGGCCATGATGTCCGAGCTTGTGATAAGACCACTTGCTGCGGAGGATGAGCCGGAATGGCGGCGTTTGTGGACGCTCTATCTGGAATACTATGAAACCAGCGTTTCAGAGCGGGTCTACGACACCACATTTGCGCGGTTGTTGTCGGGTGATGCCAACGAGTTTCACGGTCTGATCGCGATCCGAAACGGCAAACCCATCGGTCTGGTCCACTATCTGTTCCATCGCCACTGCTGGAAGGTGGAGAATGTCTGCTATCTGCAGGATCTGTTCGTCGATACCACGGTGCGTGGTAGCGGCGCGGGCAGGGCGCTGATCGAGGCGGTCTACGAGGCCGCGGATGTGGCGGGATGTCCGTCCGTGTTCTGGCTGACCCAGCACTTCAACGAGACAGGGCGCCGGTTGTATGACCGGGTCGGCCATCTCACACCCTTTATTCGCTACGATCGCTGAGTTGCGCTGCCGAACGGCGAAGCTGGGGGCGGTTGGTGCGTGCCGGGGGTGTCCGGCGGCATGGATGCCGCCGGCAAGCCTACAGGGATGTATTCACGGCGTCCCCTGGAGCGCACCAACCGCCCCCAGCCCCTCCCAAGCCAGGAAACCAGCTCGATCAGTTCGCGCGGGGCGGCTGATGTGGGTACAGCGGTGGCAGCAGTTCAGCTTTGGACTGGTTGGCGGGTCGGGGTTCCCGCAGTCCACCCTTGAGGGCTTCCCAAAGCGCCTTGCCCTGCCAGGGTTGCGCCTGGCGAGCGTACAGAGCCAGCTCCAGATCCAGTATCTGCTCACTGCCTCTCGACAACCGTGATGCCAGGGCCCGTAGATTGGTAGGGGGGGACGTGGGCCATCGCGCCGTGGCCCAGTTCAGCAGCGCCCGTGCGGCCGTTCCCGGGTCATCGTTCCGGCAGGCGTCGCGCAGCATTGCCCGTGCTGCCCGCGTGGCTACCGGCGGTGTCTCTGCGCTATCCGGTGCCGGCTTCCTGGTGCGGCGGCTGCGCCACCACCATCCCGCCAGCACCAGCAGTGCGATGGCGAGCAACCCGGCTACCAGCCAGGGCAAAATGGTCTTGTAGGAGAAACCGTCCTGGGCCGGCTCTACGGGCTCCGCAATCAGTTGCGTGGCGCTGGCAGTCGGCGCCGGTGCGGCTGGTTCAGCGCCCGGCATCACGTTGGCCGTCATCGCGGGGAGTACGATTTCACGCTGTTTGTCGGCCTGTGTGTCCCACCACTTGAGCCGCAGTTCCGGCAGCGTGACCGGCCCGGCTCCTGATGCCAGGATCGCAAAACCCTGTTCGGATTTTCCATATACCCAGGTGCCGTCAGTGGCGTTCTCCTGCCGGGGTTGTTCGGGATAGATGCGCAGCCCCTGGCTGTCCGCGAGTTTCAATTGCGGCAGTTGCGATGAGGTCATGCCCTTGGCCACCAGCGTGATAGTGCGGGTCGATGGTTCTCCCGCACGCAGCGGGGGCACCCCGTTTACCCAGCTGTCGGTGACGGTCAGCGCATCCGCCGGCAACCAGTGGGGGCCGCTGGATTCCGCCGGTCTGGGTTTGACCTCGATGGTGGTGGCTTGCCCCTGTACACGCACCGGTTTGCCGGGGTTTCCGAATCTGCCACCGGACAGGGGGCTGTTTTGAAAGAAGCGATCGAAGAATGGCTCGCTGAAAAGATTGTTCATGGTGGGGTCGAAGCCACCAGGCAATCTGCTTCGTGATCGGGCCCGGTCGGGACCGGAGACGCGGCCACGAAAAGTGATCGGCGGGATCTTCAGTGCCCCGCTTTTTTCGGGAAAGATCGCGTATTTGCGTTCGATCACCTGGTAATCACGGCCTTTGATCGCGCCCTTGTAACTGCGATCTTCACCGAGTTGCTCAACCACCGCATGGTCGGGGTTCGGGGCGCTGAGGACGCCATCGAGCAGGCGTTGTCGTGAGAACAACCGCACCGTGAACTGTAGCTGCTGCTGAACATAGGGTTGTGCGTCGGCGGGTTCCGCGCTGACCGTGATAAACAACGGGTCGCCCTCGGTGCCGGTGGCGGCGGTGGGTTGCGGCTCCACCCGCAGTTCGATGGCGCTGGTCCGGTCGGGGCCAACCTGCAGTGAGGGGATGGTGAGCAAGCCGCTACGCCGGGGTTGCAATGCCACCTCCCACGAAACCCGGTCGGTACGATGTCCGTTGATGATCTGTACCTGGGTTCCCTGACGGCTGCCGACGATCTCGAAGTCTTTTTGCAATGGCGACAGATCGGGCTGGGCGTCGGTCTGGTCGCTGATGATCTGCAGGTTTACGGTGTCGCCCTGGTAGGCACTGTCGTGGTCCAGGGAGGCGTTGACCGCGGCCCAGCCCGTTACCGGAAGCAGCAACGACAGGCTTAACAGAATTGCCGTGGTGCGCAGCGATCGGTACCGGCGGTTTGTGGAATGGGTCATGGTCGAATCTCCGTCGGGATTGCGCTACCAGGTCTGGCCGCTGGCATCGACCGCCGCGTTGGTCCGCTGACGGTACTGATAAAGAAACTTGCGACGTAACAGTCCGCCGGGATCGTCGGGTATGCGCTGCAGCCATTGTTCCGCAGCCTGCTGTTCTTCCCCGCTCAGCTTGTCCGCGTCTGCCTGAACCGCGCCCGGCAACGGCTGTTCCGGTTCACCGGGCTCGGTTCCGGCAGTCTGTTCGGGTGGCGCAGTGGGTGGTTGCTGCGAGGCTTGTGCGTCTGCGCTCTGTGACTCGTCGCTGCCCGGTTCCGCCTGTTCCTGAGCCGCATCGCTGTCATTGGCATTCCCGGCACCCTGCGGCTGCTCAGCGCGTGCCTGCTGTGAGCGTTCGGAGTCCTGATCGGCGCGCTCCGCAGGGTTCTGTTTCTGGTCGACTGTATCTTGCTGCTGTTCGCCCTCGCCGGAGCGATTGTCCTGATTTTGTTGATCACCGGAGCTGGCCTGATCCTGTGGGTCGGAATCCTCGGGTTGTTTGTCCTGCTGTTGCTGTTCCAGCAGTTTCTCCACCAGCGACTTGTTGAACAGCGCATCTTCCATTTGTGGGTCGGTCTGCAGCGCTTCAGAGTAGGCAGCGATCGCGTCTTCAAGTTCGCCCAGGCGCGCCATGGCGTTGCCACGGTTGTAGGCCGCTTGGACCCCGGAACTGGCGCTAAAGGCGTCCAGTGCCGCCTGGTAGTCACCGGCCCGGTAGGCGGCGCTGCCCCGGCGTGCTGGATCGCGTGCCAGCTCGCGGGCCCGTTCCAGATCGCCGGCCTGCAGCGCCTGGGCGGCCTGTTGATCCTGTCGTTGCCATAGGTCGCGCCAGCTCGCCGCCTGCGCAGGTGTGACCGGCAAGGTCGTAGCGATTACCACCAGCGGCAGTATCAGCAACCAACCACGCCTGAAAGCCAGCGCCGCCAGCGGCAGCAGCGCCACCACCAGCCAGGGTCCGCGTTCCAGCCACTGTTCGCTATCGAGATCGCTGGCCTTGCTGTCGGATGGGGTCGAAGGGTTGCCCATGACCGCGGTAGTGTCCTGGTCGCCAGGGCCGATCACAGCGTAGCGCCCGCCTCCGGCCGCGGCTACGCGCTGCAGGCCGTCCTGATCCAGCGGCGCCATCACTACGCGGCCGTCGCGGTCCTTCTGCAGGCCACCTCGTATGCCGGGAACGGGTGCTCCCTTGAGGGTGCCCGCGGCCAGGACCGAGATCGTATAGCCCTGTGCGGACAACCGCCTCGCCATCGTGGTAGTGCGCTGGTCACCCGCATCATCGCCAATCAGTACGATCTCGCCGGTGGGGACACCGGCCTGCCGAAGCAGTTCGCCGGCACGTTCCAGCCCCAGGTCGGGGCGGCTGCCCTGAACCGGCATGATGTCCGGTTCTAGAGCCACCAGCAGATTGCGGATGGTGTCGGCATCGTCGGTCAGCGGAGCCACGGTAAATGCGTCACCGGCAAACGCGACCAGCGCCGTCTGACCTTCCCGGCTACGCTCCAGTATGTCCTCCACTTCGAACCGCGCCCGGTTGATACGGTTGGGGCGCAGATCATCGGCCAGCATGGAGCGTGACAGATCAAGCACGATGACGCGTGCGTCCTGACTCTGAAAAACAGGCATGGGCTGGCGTTCCCAGGTGGGGCCCGCCAGCGCGACGGTCGCCAGCAGCCAGCCCGTGCCCAGCAGCCAGCTCGCCGACTGGCCGGCGCGGCCACCGCTATCGACGCTCAGGTAACGCAGCAGATGTTCGTCGCAGACCTTGCGCCAGGCGTTGTCGTGCTGGCCGGAACGGCGCGACAGCCACCACAGCAGCGCCAATGGCAGCAACGCCAGCAGCCATTCGGGGCGCAACAGATGAAAGTCAGAGATCATGAGGTGTCTCCGGCTGCGGCAATGATTTCGGCAGTCGCACTGCTAGCAGCGCCATCAGCATGGTCAGTGCGACAGCGGCGGCCAGTGGCCACCAGTAGACCTCGACTACCGGTCGCATCGTCATGCTGTCCTCGGACAGTGGCTCGAGTTGGTCGAGTATCTCGTAAATGTTCTGCAGCGCTGCGCTGTCGCGGGCGCGAAAATAGCGTCCTCCGGTCGTTTCGGCGATCTCTGCCAGTGTTTGTTCGTCGAGATCGCCGGCGGTCAAGGGGTTGCCATTCGAAGGTGTGCCGATGCCGATGGTATAGATGCGAATCTGTTCGCCGGCGGCCAACTGGGCCGCCTTGAGCGGGTCGATGTTGCCGGCCGTGTTGGCGCCATCGGTCAACAGCACCACAAGCCGATTTCCCACGGCCTGCTTGCGGAGCCGTTTGACGGCCAGCCCGATTGCATCGCCAAGCGCGGTTTGCTTGCCCGCCAGACCGATTGCTGATTCCTGCAGCAGCGTGGCCACGGTGTGCCGGTCGAAGGTCATCGGTGCTTGCAGATAGGCCTGGCCGCCAAACAATATCAGCCCCAGCCGGTCACCCTGGCGACGTTTTATGAAATCCCCGGCTACGATTTTGACCGTGGTGAGCCGGTCTGCACGCCTGCCCTGGACCACCATGTCGGTTGCTTGCATGCTGCCGGAGATATCGACCGCCATCATGATATCGCGTCCGAACACCGGCATTTGCAAGGGTTGACCGATCCACTGCGGCCTGGCGGCGGCCAGCACCAGCAGTATCCAGGCACCAGTAGCCAGCAGCAGGCGAAGACGATTCGCAGGGACCCCGGTATGTTCCGGTGCGCCGGCAAATACATCGAAGAATGGTACGCGGATCGCGACCGCCAGCGGGCGGCTGGCGGCCGGCAGCCGCCAGGCCACCAGCAATGGCAGCGGCAGGACAGCCAGCATCCACGGCCACGCCAGTTCGAGATTCACCGCTGTTCCGCTCCTGATGTCAGGTTGTGGATCAGCCAGTCGCGGGCCACCGGTAGCAGCGCCTCGGCATCGGCCACCGGGTCGCGCCGGTAGGCTCCGTCGCCAAGAACCTGCCCCGGGCCGTGACAGAACCGCCCATTGCCGCCGGTGCTGTCGAGAAACTTCAACCAGCGCTCGCCATTCAGCGCGGCGATTTCCACCGGTGCGTGGTACAGCAGGGCGACGCGGCGCAGCAGTGTGGAAATCTCGGCAATGGTCTCGTTCCGGTTTGGGCCGTTGCGCAGTCGCTCACCGAGGCAGTCCAGTTCATCCAGCACCTGACCGCGTCGGCGGGCGGATTGTCGTCTACGCGCCAGCCACAGTGCCGCCAGGCAGGCAGCGAACAGTAGCAGTGTCGCCACGATCCACCATCCGGGGGCCGGTGGCCACCAACTCGGGGCCGCGGGCAGGTGCACATCGCGGAGCTGTTGCAGTGTGGCGCCAGTGGGGTTCATAGGGCCTTTCCCCTGGTCGTCTTGGGTGGTCTGGAACCGGCAGGCGCCAGCGCCTCGCGCAGGGTGGCAGGGACATCGCAGTCGGTACGCAGCGTGACCAGCGGCACGCTAAGGGATCGTGTCAGGGCGCTGAGCTGCTGTTGATGCATCCGGCAATAGTTGATGTAGCGTTCGCGGGACCGACGCTCGCTGGTATCCAGCGTGCGTCGCCGGTTGCCGTCCGAGATGGTGTAGCGGCCCTTCGGTGGTGGCTGCAGTTCCAGCGGATCGACGATCCGACAGGCCAACAGATCATTGTGGCGACGAACCAGCATCAGCTGGCTGCGGATTTCCTCGTCGATGGTGTAGAAATCACTGATGATGACCACCAGGCTGCCCGGGCGCGCTACCCTGCGCAACCGCGACAGCGCACTGGCCAGCCCGGCGGAGTGGCGTCCCCGCTGCAGCGCTTCGTGCGGGTCCGCGGCCGTGACCAGGTTGCGTATCAGGCGGATGACCCCGCGCCTGCCACCGGCTGGACGCAATTCGTGGTGTGAGCCGTTGCACAACAGCGCACCGATCCGATCGCCCTGGCTTACCGCTGCCCATCCGATCAGCGCAGCGGCACGAGCCGCGATCACTGACTTGAGCGCGCGCCGGGTGCCGAAAAACATGGTCGGACCGAAGTCGGCCACCACCACCACGGGGCGTTCGCGTTCCTCCTGGTACAACTTGGTATGAGCACGGCCCGTACGCGCGGTGACGCGCCAGTCCATGTGGCGGATGTCGTCGCCCGGCTGATAGATCCGCGATTCCGCGTAGTCCATGCCTCGGCCCCGAAATCGAGAACGTTGAGTTCCGCCGTGGGGTGCTGCGGCGATTCGGCCGCGGGCCGACAGCAAGCCGCTGCTCTCCAGCCTCAGCGCCAGCAGCTCCGCGAGATCGGGGCGAAGGCCGTCTTGCTCCCGGGTCGGGGTGTGCGCGGACTCCCGAGTCGGTTTGAGCATGTCTCAGGCCACCGGCACACGTAGCAGCAGTTCGCTGACCACACGATCACTGTCGACCCCTTCAGCCTCAGCTTCGAAGGTCAGCAGCACGCGGTGGCGCAAACATTCGTGCGCCACCGCGTGTATGTCTTCGGGGGTCACATGGTCGCTGCCTCGCAGCCATGCATGGGCGCGGGCACAGCGATCCAGTGCGATAGTCCCACGGGGACTGGCGCCGTAACTGATCCAGCGCGCGAGATCCTCACTCCAAGGGGTCGGGTTACGGGTTGCCAACAGCAGTTGTACCAGATACTCCTCGAGCTGCGGTGCCATGTGCAGATCGAGCGTTTCACCACGCGCAGCCATCACCTGGGCTTCTGTCAGCACGGTCTCGATGACCGGAGTGGGCTCGCGGCTGCCGGCCGCCTGGCGCCTGGCCAGTCGGAGGATGTCACGCTCTACCGCGGGGTCCGGGTAGTCGACCCGAACATGCATCAGGAAGCGATCGAGCTGGGCCTCGGGGAGGGGATAGGTTCCTTCCTGTTCGATCGGGTTCTGGGTGGCCATGACCAGGAACAGATCGGGTAGCGGGTAGGTGTGCTGTCCGACGCTGACCTGGCGTTCGCCCATGGCTTCCAGCAACGCCGACTGGACTTTGGCGGGTGCACGATTGACCTCGTCGGCGATGATCATGTTGTGAAAGATCGGACCGTGCTGGAATACGAACTCACCGCTCTGCGGGCGGTACACCTCGGTGCCGGTCAGGTCCCCGGGCAGCAGGTCCGGTGTGAACTGCAGACGGTGGAACTCTCCTTCGACGCGGGCGGCGAGTTCCTTGATCGCGGTGGTTTTGGCCAGCCCCGGGGCGCCTTCGACCAGTAGATGACCGTCGGCGAGCAAGGCGATCAGCAGCCGCTCGACAAGGCTCTGCTGGCCCAGGATACGGTCGGCGATCTGTTCCCGGACCCGGCAGAAAGCGGCGTGCGTGGTGCTCGCCGGCGCGCCGGATTCGGTGGCGGTGTCGTGTCCGTTCATGACTCGGTAACTCTCCGTAGGGTTCGCACAGCAATTCAACCAGGATCTGCGGGCCGAGATGATAGGGTGTCGTTGGTGGCTTGCACAAATCCCGGTTCCATCAGCCGGCATCCCGGGTGTCGTCGATGCCGATTGAGATTTTCCCGATGGTCAGCTTCCGCGACGATCCCGCCGGGACTGATGGTCCGGGCGCATTGTCGGGGCTGCCGTGTTACCGCCGGCTTTCCGTAGTATTACGGTTTCTTAATGTGACCGTCCCCCGGAGCCGGTCGGATAGATCGCCCGCCTTCGGTGGAGGGCCCATTCGCCAGCTATACTTGCTTTGGGCAGCCTTGCAGCTTGGAGGCGACATGGGAAACCTGGACCGCTGTGGTCGAAGTAGTCTGATCCGATGGTTATTCCTGCTTGGGCTGGCTCCCGGTTTGTGCTTGGCTGAATGGGAGCTGCACCGCGCCGCCCGCGACGGCGAAATGGCACGCAGTATCGTTGCCATCGGCAGCGGTGTGGCGGTCGATGCCCGCAATCCTTCCGACAGTACTCCCCTGTACCTTGCCGCCACCGCCGGGCACCTGGAAATTGTGCGTCTGTTGCTCAACAGCGGTGCCGGGGTTGACACCCGCAACGGCATGTACCGGACCACCGCGCTGCATGTCGCATCCGCGGAGGTCGCGCGCATGTTGATTGCCTACGGGGCCGATATCAACGTCCGTGACCGCAAAGGACGTACACCATTGCACCGGGCGGCAACGGATGGCCGGTTGGAAGCCGCGAAGCTATTGCTGGAGGCAGGTGCCAGCGTTTTTGCCCGGGATGACGAGGGTGCGACTCCACTGGTCGAATCCCGCGCCGGCATCACCGCCTTGCTGCTGGCCTGGGGTGCCGACCCGGATGCCAGCGACAATCGCGGCGCCACTGCCTTGCACCGGGCCGCAGGCCGTGGCGATGACGCGGCCGCGCGGGCACTGGTAGAGCGTGGCGCCCTGGTCGATGCGGTCGACAACAAAGGCTCCAGCGCTTTGCATGCCGCGGCGGTAAAAGGGTCGACCTCGGTGACGGAAATGTTGATTGGATACGGCGTCACTTTCAACGATACCGATGCTTCCGGGAAGACCCCGGTGGGCTGGAGCCAGTCGTTCGGTCGCCAGAACCCGGCGACCCAGTTGTTGAGACAGGTCGGCGCGTATTGATCGTCCCGGTATCGGCAGTCCAACCCGACATGATTCTGGTCGATACGTTGGTCCGGATTGGTCACCTGCGCACAGGTGGCACTGCCTGCGATCTGCATTGGGTCAGGGGCGTATGCGTGGCGTTCTGATTGCTGTCAGTACGAGAAAAAACGCAAGCAGTGTGTAGGCGCCGAACAGCAGGCACACCGACTCTATGGCAACACCCCGGTCTATCAGACTGCCCGTGATCACGGGACCCAGGGCGGAGGCGAACACCGACAGCGCCATCGCCAGGCTCTTGATTGCGCCCAGATGGACGACACCGTACATCTCCGCCCAAAACGCAGAAACTGCTGTGTAGGCGATCCCCACATTGATGCCCAGCAGGAACAGGTAGGGCCATACGATCCATGCCGACTCGAAGGACGCCACCAGTGCCATCGCCAACCCCAGCGGCACCAGCATGGCCGGAACCAGCCTGGTGGCGCCCAGGCGGTCTACCAGCGAACCGGAAGCCAGGGCAGCAAGGGTTGTGGCCGCGGCGTAGATTGCATAGCTGCCGGTGATCCATTCGTGGGACCAGCCTTTGGCGTCCGCCAGGTTCAGATGGTGGAAGAACATGGCGGTTGCGATCATGGCCGGGGCCGTGGTACCCGGCAGCAACAGGTAGAATCGAACATCGCGCAGCACTTCGCCACGTGTCCAGGATCGGGCTCCGGCCCCGGTGTTTTCAGTGGGTTTGGCCAGATGCGCCAGATGCGCTTCATGCCGTCGGCCGTGCCCACGGAGCAGTACGAACACCAGCGGGACCAGAACCAGCAGCAGCAACACCGCGGACCCGGCGAATGCTCTCCGCCACCCGATGGCGGCAATGGCGATGACAGCGATGAACGGCAATATGGCTTCGCCGGCAGCGTAGCCCAGAGATGCGATGGCGATGGCCCGGCCACGCCCGGCGATGAAATAGCGGGCCATGCTGGTGCTCGCGATATGGCTCGCCAGACCTTGACCGGAATGGCGCAGGAGAAATATTGCCATCACCAGCGTCACCGGACCGGAAACTGCGGCGGCAATCCCGGAAGACAGAACCAGGAGCGCACAGACGATCGCTGTGTAGTGTCTGAGGTCGAGTCGGTCGATCTGTTTGCCCGACCACGGTAGCAACAAGGCGCTGCCCAATGTGCCCAGCATGTAAATGGAGCCCCATTCTGTGTGGCTGAGCCCAAACTCGGCCTGTACCCCCGGGCCGAATACACCGATGAAGTAGGTCTGTCCGAAACTGGAAGAGAACGCCATCAGGAACCCAAAACCGAGGAATCGGCGGTTGCTTGTGACGAACTCGAGGTAGGCGGCGAGTGGCCAGGACATAGCTACGGTTCTGGTGGCGGGAGACTTCAGTATGGTGTGAAGACCCGGCCCAGTCACTGGTGTACGTTTTGAGGGGAGGTCAGCCCATGAAAGAAGCTAGTGAGAAATGCGGGTAAGATCTGAAAACGTGTGGTCGAATCTGCCAGGGAAGCGCTCGCTGTGCTTCAGGTTTTGTATAAGGGGTCCCGACATGCTGGTCAAACTGCTGAGCCTCGTCGGCTGGTTGCGATATCTGTTCGTGCCTCTGGTGCTGTTTCTGAGTCTGGCGATCCTCGGCCTGGTGCTCAAGTCAAGCACCTACGTTGGGTACATATTCATTGGTATCTTCACCGAGTCGTCCGGTAATCTGGTGCACTATGCTCTGGCCCTGGTGGACGTAGCTCTGGTGGTCGGATTGCTAATGCTGATCGTGGGCCATTTAGTGTTCACGTACATCCTGACCGGCGAGGAAGTCGGAGGCGGGATACCGGAATGGCGACCTGAGCGCTTCGCTGCGGAAAGCATCCCCGAGCTCAAGCTCAAGATCGCGGTCACCGTTCTACTCATCGCCACCATCGATCTACTCGGGGAGTTTATCCGTTTGTCGGTCACGCCTCTTGAAGAAATCCCTGCCCTGATGTCCGACCGGCTGTGGTACTTGCTGGCATTGTACGGGGCATTGCTATTGACTGTCGTGGTGTTGATTTTTTTTGCGCGTTCTACCACGCCACCCTCCGGCGCTTCGGACAACGATTCAGGCTAGCCCGCATTTCTCAGTGCGCCGTGGAAAGGCGCGCTCTCTCAGTGGGTGAAATTCCCACCCGGCAACTATCGCTCCAGCGGGTAGCAATCGGAGCGGTCGTGGAGTATAGGACGGATTAACGCCCTTTTCTCCAAAATTCCTGCCCATTGAGCAATCACTACCACGGCTTTCCAGCCTGGTCACACTGGAATCTTGCCCGATTTGGTCACGCTGACCTGTACGGACCTCGGGGAATCGTCCTTCCCCGCGCAAATTCATGCCCCCAGGCCAATCAATACCCTTTTGCCTGCAATCTCGTGCAAGCAACATGTGTGGTGGTCTATTGAATCAGCTGAACAGGCTGGCCTGCGGAGGCGCACGGCTCCCGCACCGGCGTGCTGAGTAGCGCTTGGGGCTCGGCCTGCACAGGTAGGCCCCATCCTATTCAGCCTAGTTGGTCGATCTTGATGCGAGACGTAGCCACCAGAAGATGTGCTCTCAAAGCTATCTTCCTCTCGCGCCATTGCCCCACATCAGCTACGTCGTCGAGGCACCACCTCGATTGATTATCATTGCGCTATTTGCCTGTGATGTGCAGATCAATCCGATCTGCAGGGAAGCAGTCCACTGCCACCGCTGATGGGCTATTAGGATCACCGCATTGCGGGTTTGGCTGTGACTGCTTCCGATCTCCTGTTTTATCTCTTTGAATCCGGATTCCATTTTCCAGCGGGCCCCGTAGAATCCAATAATTTGCTCGACCGTCAGGGCCAGGTCAGTGCTCACCAGGGCGATCCATTGGGTACGCCGATACACCCACACCACCCGTACCGGGCAGCGCAGCGTCTTGAGCATCAGAATCCGATCCTTGGCCAACACTTCAC
>CBDVAK010000035.1:0-18265 GCA_965371945.1 uncultured Candidatus Competibacteraceae bacterium | reverse complement strand
ACAAGCTGTATGTGGAGAGGGAGTCTCTGCAGGAACGGGGTCTGAGCGGGGAGGATCTGATGGATCTGACCTGGGAGGACGAGGACGACGATTGGGCGGAGAAGCCATCCATCCGGTTTGTCGACCGGGAGGAGCTTTCGCGGTTGCTGGCCGAGTCAGACGTGCTGCTCAACTTCTAGGATGACAACCACCATGCTGCATACCGTCAACAAATCCCCGTTCGAGAAAAACAGCCTGGATACCTGTCTGCGCCTGGCGCAGCCGGGCAGCGCCATCCTGTTGCTGGAGGACGGCGTCTACGCAGCCATGCCGGGAACCGCGGTCGGTGACAGGATGCAGGCCGCCACCAGCGAGTTCAGCGTCTATGCGCTGGGGCCGGATCTCAAGGGCCGTGGCCTCGATCCTGCCGGGGTCATCGCCGGTATCGAGATCGTGGGCTACGACGGCTTCGTCAAACTGGCGGCTGACCACGACAAGGTACAAAGCTGGCTATAGCGGGTTTGCCAGGGCGGGTCAGCCGGGTACGGAAATATTGCACCTACATTCACGATTACAGGAGACAATATCATGTCGATAGAAGTCAACGGCAAGACCTACGAAACCGATGAGGAAGGCTATCTGGCCAACCTCAGCGAATGGGATAACGACGTTGCCGGCGCCATGGCTACGGCCGATGGTTGTGACCTCAGCAACAACCACTGGGAAGTGATCAACTTTCTGCGCGAGTACTACGAGGAATACCAGATCGCACCGGCGGTGCGGGTTCTGACCAAGGCGATCGGCAAGAAGCTGGGCAAGGACAAGGGCAACAGCAAGTACCTCTACGAGTTGTTCCCCTACGGCCCGGCCAAACAGGCCTGTAAGTATGCCGGTCTGCCCAAGCCCACCGGTTGCGTCTGAGCGCACCCCGGACCGGGGCGGACAGCTGGACGACTCCCGGGTCGGTGGTGCCCCGGCCCTGAACGACGCGGGGTGCCTTGGAACCCGTTGGACTCGAGCTCCAGGTGCTCCGGATTTCGCTGACTCCGATTCAAAGGCTGAGCCCGGATGACAGTGCTGACAGTCATATATGCGTTGTTGTTCTACGCTGCTACCGGCGTGCTGGTGGTGGGGCTGGCGCTGCGCATCTGGCGCTACGCGCGGACACCGTCGCCGCTGGTGATCCCCACCACGCCCGCGCCCACCACCCGTCTTGGCGTGAGTGCGCGCATGTTTCGGGAGGTGGTGTTTTTTCAAAGCCTGTTCCGCGCCAACAAGTGGACCTGGTTGTTTGGATGGCTGTTTCACTTTGCCATGCTGGCCGTGTTGATCCGCCATCTGCGCTACTTTACCGAGCCGGTCTGGGCCTGGGTCGAGGCCCTGCAGTGGGTGGGGTTGTACGCCGGCTTCATCATGCTGGTGGCTCTCGCCGGGCTGTTCGCGCGCCGTTTTCTGGTGGATCGCGTGCGTTACATATCGGCGCCGTCCGATTATCTGATGCTGGTGCTGATATTCTCCATCGGTGCCACCGGGCTGCTGATGAGGTATGTGTTCCGCACCGATATCGTGGCGTTGAAAGCCTTCGCGCTCGGTCTGCTGCGGTTTGACTGGCAGCCCATACCTGCCGATCCCATGTTGCTGATCCATCTGCTGCTGGTGATCGTGCTGATGGCGATTTTCCCGATCAGCAAGTTGTTGCATGCTCCTGGCGTGTTCTTCAGCCCGACCCGCAACATGGTCGACAATCCGCGCGAGAAGCGTCATGTGGCGGCCTGGGCCAAGCGTCTGGAAACCGCGTCCGGCCGCGGCCGGTAGCCACATCAGGGAGCACATTCAGTTGGCGGTCAAAGAATTCGAGACCCCACGGATCCACGAGATCCCCATCGTTCCCCAGGTCCAGCCCGGGGCGATGGCGCACCTCAAGCCGTTCGTCGCCAAGCCGGAACACCAGGAGTCGCTCGGTTTCCCCGGCCAACTGGTGGACAACTGGAAGGAAGTTGCGCTCGACAAGATGGGTGACCTGCTGGGCAAGTACCGCTCGGTACAGGTGTTCCTGGATGCCTGCGTGAAGTGCGGGGCATGCACCGACAAGTGCCACTACTACCTGGGCACCGGCGATCCCAAGAACATGCCGGTGGCGCGACAGGATTTGCTGCGCAGCGTGTACCGTCGCTATTTCACCTTTGCGGGCAAACACTTTCCAAAGCTGGTCGGGGCGGTGGATCTGACCGAGGAAGTCATCGAGGACTGGTATACGTACTATCACCAGTGCTCTGAATGCCGACGCTGTTCGGTGTTCTGCCCCTATGGTATCGATACCGCCGAGATCACCATGGCCGGCCGCGAGATTCTCGATGCGGTGGGTGTCGGTCAAAAGTACTCCAACGAAATCATCGGCAAGGTCTACAAGATCGGCAACAATCTTGGGCTGCCGGAACCGGCACTGGTGGATACGCTGGAGGGCCTGGAAGAGGACGTCAAGGACGAAACCGGTGTCGATGTTCGCTACCCGGTCGATGTCGAAGGCGCCGAAGTGCTGCTGGTCACACCTTCGGCGGACTTCTTCGCTGAACCGCATGTCGACGGCTTGATCGGCTATGGCAAGGTGCTGCACCAGGCCGGGATCAGTTGGACCCTGAGTTCGTACGCCTCCGAGGCCGCCAACTTCGGCTTGTTTATCGGCAACTACGAGAACATGCAGAAAGTTGCCCAGCGGATACGCCAGGCTGCCCTTGACCTGGGTGTCAAGCGGATCGTGGTCGGCGAGTGTGGACACGCCTGGCGGGTGGCCTACAGTTTCTGGAATACTCTGATCGGCCCCTTCGATTTTCTCGATCCCAACTATCCCGTTCCACAGCACATCTGCGAGCTCACCTACGATCTGCTGCAGCGCGGCGCACTCAAGCTGAACCCCGAGGCGAACGACGACAAAGTGTTGACCTTCCACGACTCCTGCAATGTCGCGCGGGCGTCGAGAATGGGCGATATGCCGGGCGGCCAGTTCGTGATTCCGCGCCACATCATCAAAGCGGCCTGCAACCATTTCGTCGATATGGCGCCGGAGACCATCCACGACGCGACCTTCTGTTGTGGCGGCGGTGGTGGGCTGCTGACCGACGATCTGGTGGAGCTGCGGGTCAAGGGTGCGCTGCCGCGTATGGAAGCACTGCAGCGGGTGATCGAGGACCACGGCGTCACCCACATGGCCGCGATCTGCGCGATCTGCAAGAGCCAGTTCAGCAAGGTACTGCCCTACTACGGCATGGGCATGGACATGATCATCAGCGTGCATCAACTGGTCGGCGACGCGCTGGAGTTGGGCACCGAGAAATGACATCGCCCGCCGCGCTGATCGAGGGCGGCGGCAAGGCGATTGACAGCAACGGAATCGGATCAAGAACAGGAGGGACAGTGATGGCAGCGTCCGCAGACGAAGTGAAAAAAGGCCTAACTTTCAGGGCTTACAAGGACGGTGACGAGGCACACCCTGAGTGGCAGAAGGCCATATTCGAGGCTGATCACTCGCACAAGTGTCCGACCTATGTACACAGGACGCCGCCGTGCCAGGGGAGTTGCCCCTCGGGTGAGGATATCCGCGGCTGGCTGGATATCGTGCGTGGCATCGAAAAGCCGCCCGAAGGGGTGAGCTGGCAGGAATATGCATTCCGCCGGTCCACCGACGCCAATCCGTTTCCGTCCATGATGGGCCGGGTGTGCCCGGCGCCCTGCGAGGACGGTTGCAACCGCAACAATGTCGAGGATTTTGTCGGAATCAACGCGGTTGAGCAGTTTATCGGCGACAACGCGGTCAGCGAAGGCTATACCTTCGGCGACATGCCACCGCTGTTGCCCCAGCGGGTGGCCATCATCGGGGGTGGCCCGGCCGGGCTGGCGGGGGCCTACCAGTTGCGTCGCAAGGGCTATGGCGTGACCATCTTCGACCTGCAGCAGCAACTCGGCGGGATGATGCGTTACGGCATTCCCGGATATCGCACCCCGCGCAAGGTGCTGGACGCCGAGATCGAGAGGATCATCAAGCTGGATGGTG
Organism: uncultured Candidatus Competibacteraceae bacterium; assembly: GCA_965371945.1. Classification (GTDB taxonomy): domain Bacteria; phylum Pseudomonadota; class Gammaproteobacteria; order Competibacterales; family JAHEDQ01; genus CBDVAK01. The sequence goes on along the minus strand of CBDVAK010000035.1, from coordinate 14,238 downwards.
TCGAGGTTCGCGCCGGTGTACGGGTGGGCAAGGATGTCAGCATCGAGCAACTTGAGAAGGAGTTCGACGCCTTGCTGTGGACGGTTGGCTGCCAGTCCGGACGCGGCTTGCCGGTTGCCAACGGCGATGCGCCCAACTGCGTCAGTGGCGTCAAGTTTCTGGATGCGTTCAACAAGGGCACCCTGAAGGTAACCGCGGACCGGGTGGTTTGTGTCGGCGGTGGTGATACCTCCATCGATGTGGTGTCGGTAGCCCGGCGTCTCGGCCGGATCGACAAGATCCATCCCAAGGATCGCCCCGAAGAGGTGATCGGTGGTTACATCGCCCACGATTCGGCCTATGCCGCCGCGCGCCAGGGGGCGACCGTCACCCTTACTGCGTTGTTCGGGCGCGAGCAGATGACCGCGACCGAGCATGAGGTCAGCGACGCGCTTCAGGAAGGCGTCACCATCCTCAACGGGGTCATGCCCGTGCAAGTCATACTCGCCGAGGATGGCCGGGCTACGGGTCTGAAGATGGCCAAGTGCTCGATGGACGACAAGGGCGTCCCCACCGCGATTGAGGGTACCGAGTTCGAGCTCGAATGCGATCTGATCGTCTCGGCGATTGGCCAGGGCGGTGATCTGGAGGGTCTCGAGGAACTGGACAGTGGTCGCGGACTGATTGCCTCCGATAAGTTCTACCAGGTGCCGGACCGCCCCGGTCACTTCGTGGCGGGTGATATCGTGCGCCCGCACCTGTTGACCACCGCCATCGGCCAGGCTTCGGTCGCGGCCGACAGTATCGAGCACTATCTGAAACACGAGCAACAGATCAAACGGCCCAAGGTCGATGTCCATCATTTCAACCTGCTGTGGAAACTGCACGAAGCCGGGCTCGATCCCGACAGCTACGATCACACCGCAGACTGGGGTACCGCGGCGGCCGGTTTCGCGGTCCACAACTACGAGGATCGCGCCAGCCACGAGATTATCGCGGCGGACAAGCTGTTTCTGGCTCATTTCGAGAATACACCGCGCCACAAGCGGGCCGCGGCAGTACCCAGCGCCGAGGAGGTGCTGGGTCATTTCGAGGAACGGCACCTGGGGCTGAGTACCGAGGAAGCACGCGAGGAGGCGGAGCGCTGCATGAGTTGCGGCATGTGCTTCGAATGCAACAACTGCGTGATCTACTGCCCGCAGGATGCGGTTTTTCGGGTCAAGAAATCGGAATCGACACTGGGTCGCTACGTGGCCACCGACTACAGCCGTTGTATCGGCTGTCATATCTGTGCCGAAGTGTGCCCCAGCGGTTATATCGACATGGGAATGGGTGAGTAGCAATGATGAGTGGCTGCAACGGCTGGCGACCGTGCGGCGCCGTGTGGCGCGCCCTGGCGGTGCTGGCCCTGTTGCTGGCAACCGCGTCGGCGTGGGCCGGGGTAAACCTGCCCCAACCGCCGCTGCCCGAGGGGGTCGGCGAATGCGTGGCGCCCACTGAGGAGATGCGTCGGGACCATATGAACCTGTTGAAGCATCAACGCAACGATACTGTCCGTCAGGGCATACGGACCGAACGCTTCAGCCTGGCCGGTTGTGTGGGCTGTCACGCCAGCAAGGATGCCGACGGTGACTATGTGGCGGTCAATGCACCCGGCCAGTTCTGCGCGGAGTGCCATGCCTATACCGCGGTGAAAATCGACTGCTTCCAATGCCACGCGACCCGCCCGGACCAGCCCGAAACGGCGGCGCTGGGGTTGTTGCCGGGCACGGCGTTGCCAGCCGCGCATCCGCGGCTGGTCGGCACAACTCTGGCGGCCTGCGATACCGGTATCAACGTGGAGCTCAGACAGTTGCTGGATTCGGCGGCCGACTTTGGAGTGGGGAAATGAGTGATTGCGGCTCGTCTTCCAACAACAATACCGATCGTGCCCGACGCCGTTTTCTGGGCGGTGTGGTGGCCGCCGGCGCTGCTGTGATGCTGCCCGGTATCCGGTTGGTCGAGTTCGCCAGCGCCAAGCCCGATGACGAGGCCGTAAACGATGACGTGCGCTGGGGAATGCTGGTCGATACCACCCGCTGTGCGGAGGGCTGCACAGCCTGCGTCGATGCCTGCAACGAGGAACATCATCTGCAATCATTTGGACGTCCGCGGACCGACGTACAGTGGATTCGCAAGGTGGAGCTGGTCGACCGCCAGACCGGCAAGGAGACTTCCCTGCCGATGATGTGTCAGCACTGCGAGAACCCGCCCTGCGTGGATGTATGTCCCACCGGGGCCTCTTTCAAACGCGCGGATGGCATCGTGCTGGTCGACAAGCACACCTGCATCGGTTGCCGCTATTGCATGATGGCCTGTCCCTACAAGGCGCGCTCCTTCGTTCACGAAGTGGTGAGCGACCAGGCCAGCTATTCGCCACGTGGCAAGGGCACGGTGGAAGGCTGCACGTTCTGTGTTCATCGGCTCGATAAGGATCGCCAGCCGGCCTGCGTCGAGGCCTGCGGCCAGACGGGCGAACAAGCGCTGCTATTCGGTGATATGAACGATCCCGACAGCGATATTTCCCGTCAGTTGCGGAACGTTTCCAGCCGGCAGATCCGAGCTGATCTGGATCTCAATACCGGTGTCCGTTATCACGGCATCTGATTGCCGTACCGATCAGGGGCTATCGAGGAGGACGGGTGTGAAGGTGGTGCAGTATCAGACTCTCAAGGGCAGCAGCGCGGGTTATTACCTGCTGCTGGCTGTGCTTGCCGCCGTCGCCGCCGCGGGCTATGCCGCCGCTCACTATATGGATGTCAATGGTCATTATGTCACCGGCATGTCCAACCAGGTGGTTTGGGGCACGCCCCATATCTTTGCCGTGTTTCTGATCGTGGCGGCATCGGGCGCGCTCAACATGGCATCGGTGGGGTCGGTATTCGGCAAGACTGCATACAAATCGCTGGGCCGGTTGTCGGCGCTACTGGCCGCGGCGTTGCTGATCGGGGGGTTGCTGGTGCTGGTGCTCGACCTCGGCCGTCCCGACCGCTTGATCGTCGCCATGACCACCTACAACCCCAAGTCGATCTTCGCCTGGAACATCCTCCTCTACACGGGCTTTCTCGGCGTACTGGCGGTGTATCTGTGGATGATGATGGAGCGGCGCTTCAATCAGTACGCGAAATGGGCCGGTCTGGCCGCGTTTGTCTGGAGACTGGTTCTGACCACCGGTACCGGCTCGATCTTCGGTTTTCTGGTGGCGCGCGAGGCTTACGATACCGCGGTACTGGCACCGACCTTCGTGGCCATGTCGCTGTCGTTCGGCACCGCTATCTTTCTGCTGTTGTTGCTGGCCCTGTTCCGGGGCACCGGCAAGACGGTTCCGAAGCCGCTGCTGCGTCGCTATGCTGATCTGCTCGGTGTGTTCGTCGCTGCCGTGCTGTTGTTCGTGGCGGCGTATCACCTGACCAACCTGTATATGACCGGCAAGCACGGGATCGAGCGTTTCGTACTACTCGATGGCGGGTCTTACACGTTCGCATTCTGGGTGGTTCAGGTGTTGCTGGGCAGCCTGGTGCCGCTGGCCTTGCTCTACCTGTCCCCGTTCCGCAAGGCGGTCTGGCCCATTGTTGTGGCCTGTTTGCTGGTGGTACTGGGGGGGCTGGCCCAGCTCTACGTGGTGATCATCGGTGGACAGGCATTCCCGATGCCCCTGTTTCCGGGCATGGAGGTCACCAGCAGTTTCTTCGACGGCGTGGTGGCAGGCTATTCACCGAGTCTCCCCGAGGTCTTGCTGGGCGTTGGCGGCGTGGCGATGGCGCTGCTGATCGTGCTTTTGGCGATGAAGGTGCTACCGTTTCTGCCGGCTACACTGGCGGACGCTGAATCCTGAACGCTGGTTGATAGTGGAGATCTGATCCGGTGCGTCGACTGTATCTTTCAGCAGCTCACAAGTCCTCAGGGAAGACGACGGTGGCGATCGGTATCTGTGCTGCCCTCGCGCAGCGTGGCACCGTGGTGAGGCCGTTCAAAAAGGGGCCGGACTATATTGATCCGATGTGGCTTGCCGAGGCGGCACGAAACCCCTGCTACAACCTCGATTTCAATACCATGTCCAAGGCCGCGATTCGCGCCCTCGTGGAGCGCCACACCGGTGCCGGCGAACTGGCGGTGGTGGAGGGGAACAAGGGCTTGTTCGACGGTGTCGATCTGCATGGCGCCGACAGCAATGCCGCGCTGGCGCGATTGCTGAAGGCGCCGGTGGTGCTGATACTGGATAGTCGCGGCACCACGCGCGGGATCGCCCCGTTGTTGCTGGGTTACCAGAGCTTCGAACCGGATACCGTCATCGCCGGCGTGATCTTCAACCAGACCGGTGGTGGTCGCCATGTGCACAAGCTGCGTGCCGCGGTCGAACACTACACCGATATTCCGGTGCTGGGCGCGGTCCGCCACGACCCGGCGCTGGCCATCGACGAGCGCCACCTGGGTCTGATACCGAGCAGCGAAGCCGGCGATACCCGCAAACGGATCGACACCCTTGCCCGGGTGGTGGCCAGTTCGGTCGACCTCGATCGTGTGGTGGCGATGGCCGGCACCGAGCGCAGCACGGAACCCCGTGAGCCCCCACAGCAGGCGACATCGGGCACTAGCGTGCGCCTGGGGGTGATCCGAGACAGCGCCTTTGGTTTTCTCTATGCCGATGACCTCGATGCCCTCAGACGAGCAGGCGCCAGGCTGGAGTTTATCGATGCCATGGCCGACAGCCGTCTCGGCGACATCGACGGCTTGTTCATCCCCGGCGGTTTTCCCGAAACCCACCTGCAGCGTTTGCAGGCCAACACGGAACTGCGCGGCCGGATTCGTGCGTTCGTCGAAGACGACCGGCCCGTCTATGCCGAGTGCGGGGGGCTCATGTACCTGTCACGTAGCATCCGCTGGGGCGACCGCCAGGCGCAGATGGTCGGGGCGATCCCGGCCGAGGTGGTCATGCAGGACACGCCGGTGGGTCGCGGTTATATGCGGTTGGAGGAGACCGGAAACAGCCGCTGGCCTGGCACCACACGGCGTCACGAGCCATTCGCCGCGCACGAGTTTCACTACTCGAGGCTGGTCAATCTCGACCAGGGGCTGCGGTTCGCGTACCGGGTGTTGCGAGGCACCGGAATCGACGGACGCCATGACGGCATCATCTATCGCAAGCTACAGGCTTCCTATGCGCATCTGCGCGATGTCGAGGGCAATCGCTGGGCCAGTCGTTTCGTGAATTTTATCAGCATGGACCGGAGCGCGCGGACGCAAACACGCGATTCCGCGGCCCTCACAGGTGTGAAGCTATGACCATTACCGTGACAGAGGCGGCTGCGGCTGAGATTGCGAAGTCGGTGGAGCTGGGTGGCTCGGCGGGTGATCCGCTGCGTATTGCCGCCCGCCGCAATGACGATGGTTCCATCGAATACGTGATGGGCTTCGATAGCGCGGCCGAAAAGGACACCCGGGTCAAGATATCCGCTGGTGTGGAGGTGGTGATTGCCCTGAACAGCGTGGTGTTGCTGGAGGGCACGACGCTGGACTACGTGGAACTGGAAACCGGCGAGTTCGAGTTTATCTTCCTGAACCCCAATGATCCGCACTACGTACCGCCCAAGAAAGATCGGGCGGCTCCGTCACCCTGACATAGCGTCAGTCCGGCAATCCGCGCGCGCGCACCAGCTTCAGTAGTTGTGCACTGGCTGGACCCAGGTGCGGCCATGCAGTGTCTATCTGCAGATGCGCCAGGGTTGCGGTAGGCAGCAGCTTGCCATCGGCCGGGATTTCGACCCGCTCCGCGGCGAGTTGCAGCAGCAGGTCCTCGAGGCCCGGATTGTGCCCCACCAGCATCACCCGACGGGCATCGGCCGGGCACTCGCGCAGCACTCTCAGCAACTCGGTCGGGTCGGCTTCGTAGATTCGTTCATCCTCGACGATGGCGGACACCGTCACCCCCATGTTGTGACAGCATTCGCGGGCTGTGGCGATGGCGCGTTCGGCCGGCGAGCTGAGCACCAGACCGGGTTGCAGATCATGCGTGCGGATCCACGCACCGATCTTTCGTGCACCCTTGACACCGCGCTGTTTCAGCGGCCGGTGAAAATCGTCAGTCGCCACGCTCCAGTCAGACTTGCCGTGGCGTAGAATCAGCAGCTCGGTTTTCACTTGCCTGGTTCTCCGTAGAGGGCTACCCGGGTTGTAGTCGTTTGCCGTAAACAGTTGTTGACAGGCATGCTACGCGAGTGCGGAGCGCGTGGGTAACCCCGCAGCGTTCGATGGCACGCATCGGTCCCGCAATGAAGAGCCAGATCATTCTATGAGTTCGTTTACCGTCACCCGCACAGTGCGGCTGCCCGACCGGGTACGCATCGGCCGTTATCGCAAGGCACCCGAACTGGGTCCTCATATCCTGATGTTCAGCGGCGGCTCCGCGCTGAACGCCTTCAGCCGGGTACTGAAGTCCTATACGCACAATTCCACCCACCTGGTGACACCCTTTGATTCGGGGGGCAGCTCGGCGAAGTTGCGCCAGGCCTTCGACATGCCGTCGATTGGTGATCTGCGCAGTCGGCTGATGGCGTTGGCGGACGAAACCGTGACCGGCAACCCCGAAGTCTACCGCGTGTTCACCTATCGCTTCGCGCAGGATGCGGATCGTGACAGCCTGCTGCGGCGGCTACAGCAGATGCAGCGTGGAAGCGATGAACTGGTCGCCAGCGTACCGGATCCCATGCGCACTCTGATCTGCAACCAGATCGGCTATTTTTGCGACGCCATGCCCGATGACTTCGATCTGTGCGGCGCCAGTATCGGCAATTTGATCCTGGCTGGCGGCTATCTCAACAACCATCAGGATCTGGACCCGATCATCTTTTTGTTTTCCAAGCTGGTGGGAGTGTTGGGCACCGTGCGGGCGGTCGTTGCCGACAACCTGCACCTGGGGGCGGAGTTGACCGATGGCACGCTGGTGTTTGGGCAACACCGCCTGACCGGCAAGGAAGTGGCGCCCCTGCAGGCACCGATCGCAGGTCTGTTCCTTACCGGGAGTAGCCAGGAACTGATCCAGGTTGCGCCAGAGTTATCTTTAAATAACAAAGAATTGATCAGTGAAGCGGATGTTATTTGCTATCCACCGGGCAGCTTTTACACAAGCCTGGTTGCACATCTGCTGGTGCACGGGGTTGGTCAGGCAGTCGCCGCGACCCCGGTCCCCAAGGTCTATATCCCCAACCTGGGCCGCGACGTCGAACAGCTGGGTATGACGCTGGACCAGTCAGTGGATACCTTGCTCGACTATCTGCACCGCGATGTTGGCACCGTGGCGGACTCACAGTTGCTCAACCTGGTGTTGATGGACACCCGCCGGGGCCGGTATTCATCGGAACTGTCCCTGCGGCGCATGGCGGAGCGGGGCATCCAGGTGGTCGATACGCGGCTGATCAGCCACGCCAGCGCACCCTACTACGACCCCGGGTTACTTGCCGAGGCGCTGTTATCGCTGACTTGATTCGGCGGTCGCACCCAGCCCAGAGCGGAATATTGGGATCGAGAGAGCTAGTCGGCTAGAATCGATTGCCAGCGGGTGGTTGTAAACGGCCACCGGCGGACAAGGGACTCATCCATGGGAAGACTCTCAGGCGGTGACAGGGACTGGTCGCCAACGTCGTGTGGACCGGCCGGTCCGGGTATGCACCCTCAAAGTGAGGTCGACGCGGATTGCCGTCGCCCGATGAGCCTGGTCCGCGTGTTGGCGCTGGCCGGCATTCTGATCGCGTTGACCGGCTTCGGCATGCTGAGCTATCCGGAATCTGCCAGGTTCTTGTGGGTTGTACAACTGATTCTGCTGCTGACAGCGGCCGGCATGGTGGCCAGTGGGTGTGCCACCGTGCAGCGCTATCTGCGTGAACCACTGGACATGGTGGCGCGTTGGGCCACTCAGGTGCACACGGGTAACCTGGCAGCCCGGGTACCCGAGCCTCAGCACCCGGAGTTTGTTCCTCTTGCAAGAAATATCAATGAGTTATCTGATAGATTGCAAGAAATATCTGATGGTATTGAGATGCAAGTAGAGCAGCAGACCCAGCGACTCGAGAGAAAGACCGGTTCACTGCAGCTGATGTACGATGTTGCCGCCAGTATCAACATGTCCGGCGACGTCAGGGAACTGTTGCGGCGCTTTCTCGATGTGCTGGCGGAATTGACACAGGCGCGCGCGGCGACCGCGAGACTGCGTACCGAGGACAACCAGATGGAGTTGGTGGCCAGCATCGGTCTCGACGAGAGCGATGAAGCCGCGATGCCGTTGCTGCCCATGCATCGCTGCATCTTTGGCGAGGTCATCATTCCGGTCAGCGACCAGCTCTGGGAGGAGTTTTCGCCCACTCCGGGGGAAGAGGCGCCGGCGCTGAAGTCCAGTCGCCCGGTCAAACTGGTGGCTGTGCCACTGGTATTTCAGGGCCGCACCCAGGGTTTGTACAGTCTGTTCATCGAAGATGAGACACTGATCGAACGCGAGGATATCCGCGAGCTGTTGACCAGCATTGGCAGACACCTGGGGATGGCGATCGAGCGCGCCAGACTGGATCTGCACAGAGAGTTGCTGTCACGCATGGAAGAGCGCACCCATATGGCGCACGAACTTCATGATTCGCTGGCCCAGACGCTTGCCAGTATTCGCCTGCAGGTGCGCGTGCTCGACCAGTCCCTGCATGAAGGCAATGAGTCCGCTGTGTGGCAGGAGATGGAGCTGCTGGAAAACAGTATTGACGAGGGCTACACCGAGGTGCGTGAACTGATCGCCCATTTTCGTGCGCCCATCAACAACGGTGGGTTGATCCCCGGCATCGAGGAGGCGGTGAACCGTCTTCGCAAAGTCACCGGTATACGGGTGTTCTTCCAGAATGAGTGGCCCGACCCCGAGCTTCCCGCGGAGGTGGAGATGCAGACGTTGCGCATCATCCAGGAGGCCCTCACCAACATTCGCAAACATGCCGAGGCCAACATGGTCAGGGTCATACTGCACAGTGATCCCGACAACGGCGAATGGGCACTGATCGAGGATGACGGGGTCGGGTTCGAGAGTGTGGATACGCCGGGTTGCGCGGGTGAGCATATCGGGCTCACCATCATGCGCGAACGCGCGGAACGCATTGGTGCGGAGTTCAGCGTCGAGAGTGAAGTAGGCGAGGGCACGCGGCTGGTCCTGCGTTTCGGCGCTCGGCCCCTGATAGCGGAGGCGGTGTAGCAGGGATGAGAGTACTGCTGATAGACGACCACGCGCTGTTTCGAGTTGGCTTGCAGGGGCTGTTGGAGCGTCGCGGTATCGAGGTCGCGATGGCCACCGGTGATGAGCGGGAAGGGCTGCGGCTGGTTCACGAACTGGAACTGGATGTGATTTTGCTGGATCAGCGGATGCCGCGCATCAGTGGCATCGATGTGCTCAAGCGCATGCGTGATGCCGGCGTGTCCGTGCCCATCGTGATGTTGACCACCAGCAGTGAAGATCGGGATCTGCTCGCGTCCCTGCGCCACGGCGCCCGCGGTTATCTGCTCAAGGAAATGGAGCCGGACGACCTGGTGGTGGCGCTGCGTGATGTGGTCAACGGCAAGACCGTGGTGGCGCCCGGGTTGGCCGGTGTACTCGCGCAACTACTGCAACAAGGTGATGAACCGGCTGCCATGGAGGAGGATTCGCCGTTCGCCGAGCTGACGCCGCGTGAGCGGGAAATCCTCTGCCATCTTTCGGAAGGGCAGAGCAACAAGGTCATCGCCAGGCATTTGGGAATCTCCGATGGCACGGTCAAGCTGCACGTCAAGGCGATTTTGCGCAAACTCAGCGTGCACTCGCGTGTCGAGGCTGCTGTCATGGCGGTCGAGCGCGGTTTTTGCGACCGTAGTTCGGGTTCCACCGACTGAACTGAACGGCAGGGCGCCGCCCGCTGGCGCTCTACAGATAACTCTTGCGGTCTTTGCGGCGCCTGCCCGCACGCTGTATGACCCGGCCGCGGATGTCAGCGACACCGTTGATATCGATATCCGGCCAGGATCCGTTGAGGGCGGTCAGGTGCCAGCGCGGGCCTTCCATCACCAACTTGCGCAGCAGATATTCATCACCGTGACGGGCCACCACGAAGCAGCCGTCTTGCAGGGTATTGTCCTGCTCGACAATGATGATATTGCCATCCTCGAATTCGGGCGACATGCTGTCGCCGATGACCCGCAAGGCAAACGGTTCGCCGCCGGCACAACCACTCATGATTTGACCTGTTTTCCAAATATTGAGCCGCGTTCGGACTCCTCGGGATGATACCAGGCCAGTTTGTCCTGCAGTTTGACGACTTCGCCGACGATGACCAGGGTCGGTGCATGGACTTCTGCCTCCACCACCCGCCGGGGCAGGTCCGCCAGGGTGCCGGTGAACACCCGCTGTTGGGAGGTGGTGCCGCGTTCCACCAGCGCTGCCGGGTGCTGGGGCGCAAGCCCGTGCCTGATCAGTTCCCGGCACAGCGATTCCAGCCCGCTGAGGCCCATATAGATCACCACGGTCTGGCGTGGCTGGGCCAGGGTTTGCCAGTTGAGATCCAGAGAACCGTCCTTGAGGTGACCGGTGACGAACACACAGGACTGCGAGTAGTCGCGGTGGGTGAGCGGGATGCCGGCGTAAGCTGCGCACCCGGACGCGGCGGTGATGCCGGGCACGACCTGAAAGCGCACCCCGGCCTCGGCCAGGCGGTCGATCTCCTCGCCGCCACGACCGAAGATAAAGGGATCGCCACCCTTGAGCCGCAGCACCCGCTTGCCGGCCTTGGCCAGATCGACCAGATACTGGTTGATCTGATCCTGGGCAACAGCGTGCAGGCTGCGTTGTTTGCCGACATAGATACGATCGGCATCCCTGCGCGTCAGATCCAGTATCGGTTCGCTGACCAGCCGGTCGTAGAGCACGACATCCGCCTGCTGCATCAGCCTGAGGGCGCGAAAGGTCAGCAGATCGGGGTCGCCGGGGCCGGCGCCCACCAGGTACACCTCGCCTTCCGAGGCGGGATCGACCGAGGCCTGGTCTATGGCCAGTTGCAGCGCCGTGCGCGCCTTGCGGGACTGACCCGAGAACAGCATCTCCGCGACCGGACCCTGCAAGGTGTTTTCCCAGAACCGGCGCCGATCGCTGGAACTGCTGAATTTCTCTTTGACCTGGTTGCGAAATTGTTCGAACAAATCGGCCAACTGACCGTAGGCGGCCGGAATCAGTGTTTCCAGCCGGGCCCTCAGCAGCCTGGCCAGTACCGGTGATGCGCCGCTGCTCGACACCGCGACCAACAATGGTGAACGATCCACCAGCGAGGGCACGATAAAGCTGCACAGCTTGGGCTGGTCGACCACATTGACCGGAATGTTGAGGGCATGGGCGCGCTCGGAAACCTTGCGGTTGACCGCGGGGTCATCGGTGGCGGCGATCACCAGCACATGCTTCTTGATCACGCTGGCATCGCAGCGACGATGCTGATATTCGATACGCCCGCAGTCGAGCTCGCGTTGCAGCCGCGTGCACAACTCCGGGGATACGACGGTAACGCGGCCGCCGGCGCGCAACAGCAGGGACACCTTGCGCGCCGCTACCTCGCCGCCACCTACCACCAGGCACGGCTTTTCCTGAATATCGAGAAAAATGGGGAAAAACCGCATCTGCGTCCTTCTGCATCAGGGTTGCAGCTTGCCAACTGGCCGGAGCACTGTGGGTGTGGGCAGTGACCCTGCTCATGGGCGAGTTACCCAGGATGTATGCAAGGCTATGTGGGGAAAGCGATTGTGGGTATATCTCTGATTCGATACCGGTTCAGAGTTGGGTGACGGATATATGTCTCTTGGTTATTAACAAAGAAGTTGATATTCGTTCCAATTTTTTCATCCGTCCTGCACAGTGGTCGCTTCCAGTACCGTGGCCGATCCACCGTGCAGCGATCACTCCGTTCTGACCAAGCAGATAGGATGAGGGGCGACTCAGATGGCGACTGATACGTACAATCAGGCACTAAACAGGCTGGATGTGAGCGGCGCGGTTGATCCGATGCCGATATTGTCCGTGCAGCGCGAAATGGCGGCACTCGGCAATGGCGAGACGGTCTATTTGATTTCGGATTGTCATGGCACCGGCGACGATCTGCGGGCATGGGTGGCACGTACCCACAATGCGCTGCTGCAGATCGATGATCTCGGTGACTGCCGCCACGGATATCTGATCTGCAAAGGCGAACCCTGGACCCCGGTCACTACCGTCGATACCCTGGGCGCCCGTTGCCCACTGCCGGTAATAGAGCTGGCGCGGGCGATGGCCACGGTGGAAGTGGGTGACGTGGTGTGCCTGCTCAGCGATTGCACCAGCGCGGCCGTGGATCTGCGTAGTTGGGCGACGGTCACCGGGCAGAGCTTGCTGGGGTCACGCTCCCATGCGGATGGTGGCCACAAGTACTACATTCGCAAGGCGCGTTCCGGCCACGCCTGATCCACCGCTGGCCCACGAATCAGGTGTTGCCCAGTTCCGCGTCATCGAAACCCGCCAACTTGTAGAGGCGGCGGGCTTCTTCCGGATCTTTGTCGACGCCGCGGCCTTCGGCATACATCAGTGCCAGGGTCGTTTGTGACCCGGCCAGGCCCTGGTCCGCCGCCTTGAGGAACCACTTGGCCGCCTGCGCGCCATCCCGCTCGAGGCATTCCCCCTCCAGATACATGAACCCGAGACCGTGCTGGGCCAACGCATGACCCTGTTCGGCGGCGGCGCGCATCCACTTGGCGGCGCGCTCCTCGTTGGCGGTGATGCCCAGGCCGTTCTGGTACATGATGGCGAGGCGATGCTGCGCGTCCGCGTTGCCGTTCTCGGCCAGCGGTGACAGCAGTACCATCGCGCGGCCAAAATGTTTGGCTTCGAAAGCGGCCAGCCCACTGCTGAAATCCACGTCCTGCGCGATCGAGATCGTCTTGGTCCCGGCCATCTCTGACCTCCGCGGTGTCGGGTGATGGACTGCGGTTCGTAGCGGGAGTTCGAGAGCGGTCGTCGAGGACCGTCACGATACTCACGCCGTCATTGCCATCATACCCGGGTGAAGTTACAGGTGTCCGGAAAATCAGTATCTTAGCGTTCTGATTTGGACCACGGGATACCCCTCAATGGGGATATACAGTGGCCGGAATGGGTACCGTTATACTGCTTTCACAGCGAGATTCCGGCACGAATCGTTGGCATGAATACAGCGCCGGGAACGGTACCGTCTCCGATCCGACCACAGCCAGGACAATCTGGCGAGAGGACCCCACGATGAGCAACCCCTACTACGACGCCGTTACCAAGATGGAAAGCGCCGGTGTCGATCCCGAGTACATACTCGGTTGGCAGAGTGGCTACTTGCTGAGCCCGGCGCGCGAAGAGCAGCGCGCCAGCGAGGCCTATCAGGCAGGTTACGAAAAAGGCACCGAAAAAAATGCCGGTGGTTACCAGGACTGGATCAAGCAGTAGCCTGTTTTGCATGCAGCCGAAACCCCGCCTGGCGCGGCGGGGTTGCAGAGACTCCGCGAGCTGGGCGCCGGGACTTTCGTATTCGAGCGGCGCGAGGCTCTGCCGGGTTGTATCTGTGACGACCTGATCGCCCGGTTCGAGGCCCAGCAAGCCGAACAGTATCCGGGGCGCATCGGCCAGACCGCCGAACGCCACCCCGACGTCAAGCGATCCACCGATCTGGTGGTCAGCGGCAAGCCACACTGGAAGGATGCGGACAACAATCTGCACCGCTCACTGGCGCTGGCGTTACGCGAGTTCCGCGGGGCCTTTCCCTACTTTCAGGGTCCGTTCAAGGATATGGGTTACGCGATCCAGCGCACCCGGCCCGGAGAGTTCTACCACTGGCACATAGACGGTGGCAGTCACCAGTTCAGTCAGCGTCAACTGGTGGCGGTGTGGTATCTGAACGACGTGCCCGGGCCCGGCGGCGAGACCGAATTCCTGTTCCAAAAACTGCGGATCACCCCGGAACAGGGCAAGCTTATCCTGTTTCCGCCGTTCTGGACCCACGAGCATCGCGGCGTGACCCTGCAGCAGGGCATCAAGTACATCGCCACCACCTGGCTGGTGTTCGCCTGATCGCTTCTTGAATCGGTGGGTACACACCATCGTGTGGGTGTGGTATCCGCCCGCCCAGCCGTTGGCTACAAATCCAGGGGACTTCGCACCGCCACCCCCGGCGTGTTGAGAACATGCGT
>CBDVAK010000034.1:0-18444 GCA_965371945.1 uncultured Candidatus Competibacteraceae bacterium | reverse complement strand
GGATAATTCTGGGAGGGAAATACTTTTTCATATTGCCACAGCAGTTCACCGCTCTCCAGTTCAATCTCCATGATGTCGCCGTGCTCGGTGACCGACACCAGTGCGCGTTTACCGTCCGCGCTGATATCGATATAGCCGGCATACTGTGAGAAGAACGGGTGACCATCCGGCAACGGGCCGGTAGGGAACAAAGTTTCGATATCGTCGTTGCCGATCCATTGCCGGGTGATCTGTGATCCCCCCAGGGTGGCATCGCCGCCCACGTTGTCGAATACCAGTATCGAGCCATCGGGAGCGAGCCGCGGGCTATGCTGGCGGATATTCATGCCGCTGCTCATCCATTTGAACTTACGTGTCCGCGGGTCCAGCACCGCCAGCGTGTTGATGTCACGCAATGACAGCAGCAGGTCTCCCTCATCCACGCCATCGACCATGCCCGCATAGTCGCTGTCGATATACTGGACGAAGTTCATGTGTAACGGATCACAGCGATCCTGAGTACTCTGCAGCAGGCCCTCGAATCCGTTTTCGACCAGCAGTTCGCTGACATCAATTTCTTCGAGCAATCTGCCGTCCGGATCGAAAATGTGGATGGTGTCGAACTGGGACTTCCCGTCGCGGCAATTCAGCTTGGTTTTGGTCTTGCCGACTTGGTAGGGCGGTTCAACCACACGGTGAGCGGGCGTATAGATACGTCCCTGGTCGTCGGTGGTAAACCAGTGGTGGCTGTGGTCGCGGCTATACCAGACCAGTTCGCCGTCGATATCGAACCGTGCCAGTCCGGCGCCTTCCGGAAAGGCAAAGTTATTGTGGAAAGCGGCGATCAGGCCTCCGTCCTCTAGAAGCTCCAGTCCCAGCACCTTGAAATTCCAGGGATTGCTGAAACCATTGATGTGTTCGGTGTTGGACCACAATTGATCGAGGTCGATTTCCCAGCTATGCACCACCTTGCCGTCGCGGTCCATCACCCAGGCCAGGCAACCAAAAGTCGGGCATTGGTCAAGGAACTCGTAGGGGCCACCGGTCACCAGGACCCAGTCCCCGGTTCTGTTCGGGTCCGCTGATCGGAAGTCGGTGACATGAGGTCCGGGATTGTCCTCGAAAGCCTTGAAGCTGGCTGGCAGATTGACCAGATCGTCCTTCTCGACCTCGATGACGGCCTTGGCAGCGGTGATTGCCTCCTTGACCCACTGGTAAGGGAAATATTTATACTTTTGCGAACCGATGCCGTACACAACGCCGAGCACGAAGATTCCGAGCACCACGTACAGCACCAACAGCCGATCGCCCAGCGACCTTTTCGCCTCCGCGCCGGAGCCGCGATCAGACATGGGTATCTGCCCCGTGGGCTCGCGTGCAAGTGAACGGGCAGCGAGGCATCCCAGTCGACAAGGTGGTTTCCAGTGTCATCGGTACGGCAACATGCAGCGAGCCGTGGTGCCGGAGGGGGCCACCGGAATTTCGCTGCCGAACCGCGATGTCCAAACACAAGAGCTGCAAGTCAGAAGGTCTCCACGGCGATTCGAATAACTTGAACGATTCGGGTCCGCCAGGGTCGGGGCGATTTGGAATCCAGGACTTGCCTGGCTACCCGGGGCGCGCAGTTTGCCATAGTTCCGGCGACCAAAAAAGCTGGGTGCCGGGCTAATGGACAGGCCAGGGCTGCTGCTGCCGGCTGCGGTTCGACGGCGCTGAGTAAAGCAAGCTTGATGCCACTGTGCGGCTGACAGATCGGCTCAGCGACCGCAGATGACACCATCATCTTTGCTCGATTTCGCGACTACGCATCGGCACGGCGATAAGAGGCATGCGTATAGTATTTGGGGCTGCTGTCCAGGCGCACGTGCGGCCAGTAGACTCCCAGCCCCGATGTGCTGCACCACGTCGGTTGGTCGTGGACATGGGCAGCCAGCGCGTCACCGACTGCTTTCCAGAACGTTCGCATGTGCTCCACCCGCGCGGTTCTCAGATACTGAGCCAAATGGGCCCAGTGGCCGGTGTCCGGTGCCGGGCAGGGTGCAATTAATACAGCGTCGCCCCCCAGGTTACTGAATGTCACCGCGTCACGATCGACTCGCAGTTGATCCCGGAATGGAGCGGGTTCGGCATTGACCGCAGCCAGTTGCGGGCTGCTGACCAGTACGAACTCGAACGGGCGGTCCAGGTTCGTGGTCGAGAACGGCGGAGTCTCCCAAAAGAATGCCGGGTAGGGCACTGCTGCCAGCGAACGGGCGAACCAGTCGGCGAACTCGGGAGTATGCCGCCAGGCATCGATGACCGCGGCCCGGCTGACTGGCAGGTTGCCATGGTACAGGTGAATTTTCCGGGTTTCGCCCGCATTCAGACAGTCGCTTTCGGCCCGCCACATACCCGACAACCTGAATCGACGGGTACAATACTATCTATTTACCAGCAGCAGCTGGTTGGTCTTGATATGGCTGCTTTTGTCCAGTTGGTTCCATTGCTGCAGATTGGTGACGCTGACCGAAAACTTTCTGGAAATACCGTACAGCGAGTCGCCCTGTCTGACCGTGTAGAAGGTACCACTACCGGGTTTCGGCATGACCACGAGGGTTGTTCCGGGCCGCAGCGATTGATTCTGGTTGAGTTGGTTCCAGGATGCCAATTGCTCGACGCTGACCGAGTACTGCCTGGCGATGCCCCACAGGGTGTCTCCCTTTGCCACCCGGTGCCGGCGCTCGGTGGGCGTGTCGCGGTCCGGTTTGGCAACATCGGGTTTGTCGATGGTCGCTGCGCCCGTGGCCGGGTTATCTGCTGGAGCACCTGTGCCGGCGGATTCCACTTGTTCAGTGGAAACCGGCAGGCGCGGCATATTCTGCTGCGCTAGAAAGTGTTGTTGCAAAACCGTGCGTGCAGATTCGCTGTCCCGCAATTCCTTTCTAAGGCGGGCCAGCTGCGCGCGCAGATCGGCGTTGGCAAGTCGATCGGGTGATTCCTCTGCCAATAGCTGTGCCATGGGTGCCTGATTGCGTGCTCCGTCTTCATCCGCGACATTCGATGGTGTTGTCTGGGTCCACGCCAGCACGGCTGTAGCGGACAGTGCCCAGACCCAGACGATGGTGGTGGCGTGGTGCCCTGGTTGCTGGTTCACCAGCCAACCGTGCAGCCGGTGGCGTAGCGAATCAAACGACTGCCGCGCTGCGGTTCGGGAGTGCGCGGCCCTGGGTTCCCGCGGGCGCGAAGGCGGTTTGGCTATGGCAAAACGCAATTGCGTGACACCGGTACCGACAGTCTGTGTCAGCCACCGTCCCAGCGCCATAGCGGCGCGAGTCGCCGTCAGCCAGGCGGAACGGCACTGGGAGGCAACCAGGCCGGTGTCGGTGGTCGCATCTGTCTGGTGGTCGTCGTCAGCCAGCGTGGCGTCCTGCTGCAGCCCGAGACCGGTGTCCTGGATTGCTCGTTCCACGGTCGGCGCATCCACCAGATGTTTGTCTTCGCTGTATGCGGTCAGCATTGCGCTGTCGCACAGGGTGTTGATGAGCCGCGGAGTACCCTTTGACAGCGACGAAACACGGGTCAGGGCGTCATCTTCAAATATCGGATCGGTGGTTGCTCCGGCACGCTTCAGACGATGGCGGATAAAGTCCACGGTTTCGGCCGCGGTGAGGCCGTCGAGCAGAATGGGTGGTTGCGCGGAGATCGGGCTGAAAATGCTGTCCGGGTTGTGCCCGGCTGGCGGGGAGCCGGCGAGGATGATCTGCAACCCTGGCGCCCGTTCTGCGAGCACCGGCAGCAGTGCCATCAGACCCTCCCTGCTGTCATCAGGGAGATTCTGGGCCTCGTCGACGATGATCAGGGCGTCCGCCGCTGCCGCCGCGCAGAGATCGGCAAACGCACGGGTGTCGATCCCACCGTGGCGATCGTGTGCCTCGGCGCAGTCAATTTGCAGCTGATCGCAGGCGTAGCTGAGCAGATCGTCAAAGCAAAGATTGGCGATGGGGAGAAACACCAGAGGTCGGGCCCCTTCCAGCTCTGCGATCAGCTTCAGCAGCAGCGTGGTCTTGCCCATCCCCGGGTTGCCGGACAGCTCCATGAGCTGGCTACCGTTCTCGATCCGCCGGCGCAGTGTGTTGAACGCGCTACAGAAAGGCGCATTACCGTGTACCAGGCGTGGATCCGGACTCATGTCGAATGGGCGCATCGACAGGCCAAAGTGGTTGGTGTACATGCCAAACCTCCCCGGGAGCAGACCGGGCTGACGTTCCAGGCGCCCGGTCACACCAGTATGGTGTCGGGTTCCGTCAGCCCTGCTGGCTTCTATCCATATCCTTACCGGAGGAACTTGTCAACTTACATGAAGAAATCGTGGTTGCAATAAGCCGGGGCAATGTGGGTGCGGGTGGTGCCTTCCGAGACCGTTAGCGGCAGGGATGCCGCTGTCGAGCCTACAGGGATGTATTCACGGCGTTTCCTGGAAGGCACTGCCCGCACCCACGTCACGACTGCCAAGGCGCCGCCCCGTGAAAGCGTTGGTCGAGGATATCGATGAGCACGGCATCGGGGGGATGCTATTCTGCGTCCTCGATTCCTGAACCCTGTGTGGTGAGGCATGACGATGCCAGGCATGAACGCGAACACTCCGGCGCAAGGGGTGGAGGCGCTGGTCGCTGACAGTGGGCCGGATGATGGTCGCCGAAAGTTTCTTGGTCAGTGTGCTGCCGGGGTAGGCCTCGCGGTTGCCGGTGGGATAAGCGGGGCACCCTGGGTGCACGCCAGGGAAAAGCCGGAATTACGCTATATCACATCCGGTGTGACCGCTTTCCCGGAAATCGCCAGCAGGGCCGAGCAGGAACTCGGGATCAGAATCGTCTATCAGGTCATGCCCAGCGACGACATACTCAAGATGGTGGTGACACGACCCAACGATCTCGACATCCTCGAGCTGGACTATGCTCTTCTCAAACAGGTCTACCGCCTGGGTCGAATGCAAACCATCCCGGCCAGCGCCATCCGCCATTCGGCGCAGATTGCGACAGTACTGACCAGTGGAAGAATCGATGGCCATGAACTTTCTCCCCAGGGTGGGGCCCCTTTTACTCTTACGTTTGCCGATGGTGCTGACTCCAAGACCTTTTCGGCATCGCCCAGTGACTGGATGACCATGGTGCCTATCGTCTACAACGCGGATACTCTTGGTGTGCGCCCCGACCTGGTCGATCGTCCGATTACCCGCTGGAGCGAGTTGCTCAATCCGGAATTCAAGGGCAGGACCGCCCTGATCGATGTCCCCAGCATCGGCATCATCGATGCCGCGCTTGCGATCGAATCCATGGGGCGGCACCGCTACTCTGACAAGGGCAATATGAGCCGGGATGAAATCGACCTGACTGTCGATACTCTGATCGAGGCCAAGCGTGCCGGCCAATTTCATGGCCTGTGGTCGGATTTCAACCAGAGTGTGGATTTTATGGCTTCCGGCAAAGTCGTGATCCAGTCGATGTGGTCACCAGCGGTGACCCGTGTGCGGCAGATGGGTATTGCGTGCAGCTATCCGCCTCTGCAGGAAGGCTATCGTGGCTGGTGCTATGGACTGGGTTTATCCAAGACATTGCAAGGGTCCAGGCGCAGCGCGGCGTTGGAGTTCATCGACTGGTTTTTGTCCGGCTGGCCGGGTGCCTTCCTGCAACGCCAGGGGTACTATCCTTCGGTACTGGACACTGCCAGAGCACACCTGACCGCGGACGAATGGGGTTACTGGATCGAGGGCAAGGCCGCGGCCGAACCGATCACCGGCCCGGACGGCAGTGTGTTGGAGCCCGCCGGAACGGTGCGTGATGGTGGTTCCTATACGGAGCGCATGTCCAGCATCGCCTGCTGGAACTCGATCATGGATCAGTCACGGCATCTGATTCGTCAGTGGAAACGGTTTCAGCAGGCCTGAACACAGTTCAGGTGGCTGTCCTCGCTATGACCGCTATTCCCGGACGGCCACCTGGTGGCAGTCGACGCAGCTGGTTGAAGACCATCCGGGGACGTTTGCAGCTTGCCTTTGTGGCCGGTTCGGTACTGACCCTCGGGATTGCCGGTTACGCGATCTGGTCGTTCGGAAACTTCACCGGCGCCATCAATGATGTTACCGAGCGGAGTCTGGTCGCGATCAGGAGTGCGACGCAGTTCGATCGTACCGCCAGCGGTATCGCGGCGGCTGCACCGGCGCTGGCGGTTGCCGCGGATCACCAGTCGCTGGATCGCGAACAGCAGCGGACCTTATCCGAACTGACCGCTCTGCGTGGCCATGCACAACGACTTCATACCGTTCCCACCCAGCACCCGACCGACGATTTTGCACAGCTTCTTGGCCAGCTCAAGGAAACGCTGGAATCAATCTACGAGACTCGCGGCGCCATTCTCAACCTGGGAGCCTTCGAGGCGCAGGTACTGCGTCAGGCTGTCTCCTTGTCGCAACAGATGCTTGCCACACTGGAACCGATCAAGAGCGATGCGGGCTTCGAGCTGAGCCTGGCGGTGATGGATCTGGCCAATCTTGCTGCCGGCGACAGCGAAGAAGCACTCGATGATTTCCTCAACGTGCAACTGGCCAATTTTCAGTACAGTCTGGAACTCGAAATTGTGGTGCGCGAGGCGACTTCGTTGCTGCACCAGACACTGAGCGTGTCGCAGCCACAACGGCTTGATCGCTTGCAGGCGGATTTCGAACGGGTGGCCGAGTCGCTGCGACGTGACGTCGGCAGTCTCGGCAGCAAGGAGGTAAGCACTGAACTGGGCCCGGTGGTTGCGCGCCTGGTCGATCTGGGCGTCGGGCGCGCGAATCCGTTCGATTTGCGGCGTCGAAAACTGCGCATGGAGGGGTTGATCGACGAACTATCGACCCGTGCCAATGCGCTGGTGGCGCAACTCAGGGAGACTGCGTCCGCACAGACCAATACCGTTATGGAAGCAGCCAGGCAGCAGTCGGCCCGGGTTCGCGAGATGGCCTCACGCGGCTCATTGCTGGTGGCCGGACTGGCGTTGGTGGCGTTGGTGCTGGCGCTGTTGATCGGCTGGGTGGTGGTACGTCGCGGTATCGTGGATCGTCTCACCGCGTTGCGCGATACCATGGTGGCGGGTCGTGACGGCGATTACGATGCCGTCGACATATCCACCCGTGGCGACGACGAGATCGCCGACATGTCACGTGCGCTCGTTTTCTTCGTCGATTCGCTGCGGCAAAGCCTGCAGGAGCGCATCGAAACCGAGCGTGTGGTAAGCGAGGCACGCGACAGCGCGGAGCAGGCGAATCGCATGAAAGGCGATTTCCTGGCCAACATGAGCCATGAAATCCGCACCCCCATGAATGCCATCATCGGGCTCACCCACCTGGCCCTGAATACCGATCTGGATGACCGGCAGCGGGATTACCTGAACAAAACCGAAGTTTCCGCCAAAGCTCTGCTGGGCATCATCAACGACATCCTGGATTTTTCGAAGATTGAAGCCGGCAAGCTCGATGTGGAGGAGATCCCGTTCGATATCCACAGCGAAGTGCTGGAAAACCTGTCCAGTGTCATCGGTCTCAAGGCAGGCGAGAAAGGTACCGAGCTGATCTTCGACTTTGACTTCGGGATGTCCTATGCACTGGTCGGTGATCCGCTGCGTCTGGGGCAGATCCTGATCAATCTGATGAACAATGCGGTCAAATTCACCGACGCCGGCGAGATCACCTTGTCCATCCGGGTGCTGGAATCCAGTCCCCGGTCCACCATGCTGCGTTTCGAGGTGTGCGACAGCGGCATCGGCATGAGCAAGGATCAGTGCGCCGGATTGTTCCAGCCTTTCTCCCAGGCGGATACCTCGACCACCCGACAATACGGTGGCACCGGGCTGGGTTTGGCGATCTCCAAACGCCTGGTCGAATTGATGGGTGGCGAGATCGGAGTTACCTCGGAACCTGGTCAGGGTTCCACCTTCTGGTTTACGGCCCGATTCGGGATAGCCGATGAGGCCGATGTGTTACCGGTGCAGCAGCCGCGCAGCGATGTGGGTGAGCTGAGGGTACTGGTGGTCGACGACAACCCCACCGCACGGGTGATTTTGTGCCGCTACTTGAATTCGTTCGGCTTTGAAGTCGTCGAGGTGGACTCGGCCGTGGCTGCACTCAGGCAACTGGAGGGCGCCACGGCAGAACCATTCGACCTGGTGCTCAGTGACTGGAAGATGCCGGAGATGGACGGTGTGGAGTTGCTACAGCGCATCAAGAGCGATAGTCGGCTCGCCCGGGCGCCGGCGGTACTGATGGTGACTGCCTATGACCGGGATCGTTTGCTGGATGCGAGCGCTGAGATCAGCCCGGACGGCGTGTTGATCAAGCCGGTGTCTCCGTCCACTCTTCTGGACGGTATTCTCGGCGTATTCGGCAAACGTGTTGGCACCCGGCATCGTAGCGGCACCCAGGCGCTCGCGGAGCATGTCAGGGGCGCCCGCGTGCTGCTGGTCGAGGACAACGAGATCAACCAGCAGGTCGCCCGCGAAATTCTCGAGGGTGTCGGAGTCAGCGTCACCGTCGCCGGCAACGGTCGCGAAGGCGTGGACATGCTCAAGGCTCGTCCGGATTGGTTCGACTGCGTGTTGATGGATATACAGATGCCAGTCATGGACGGCTACCAGGCGACCCGGGAAATACGCCGGGAGAGTCGTTTTCGCGATCTCCCGGTGATCGCCATGACTGCGAATGCCATGGCGAGTGACCGGGAGCGGGCAATTGCGGTCGGCATGAACGATCATGTCGCCAAACCGGTGGATATCAAGGAACTCTATCAGGCCCTGGAACGCTGGATCGAGGTGCCTGAGCCGCGTCGCCGACAGAGTCCGAAGCCGGTCCCGCCGACTACCGACAATGCGGCTGATGGCCGGTCCGATGATCTTGCCACGCTCGAGGGTATCGATACCGAAGCCGGGCTTGCCCGGGTGGTTGGCAACGAGAAGCTCTATCGGAACATTCTGTCAAGGTTCCGCGACAGTCAGGCTGATATTCCGGCACAAATTTCGGTAGTACTGGGGGATGGCGACACCGAGCATGCGCAGCGGTTGGCGCACACCCTCAAGGGAGTGGCCGGAAACATCGGTGCGCAGCGGGTAGCGGAGAGCGCCCAGGTACTCGAGCAGGCGTTGCGCGCCGGGCGCACCGAACTTGGCGAAGAGCTCGCCGCGGTCAGCTCGGAGCTGGCCGCGGTGCTGCCGGGGTTGGCGGGCATCGATGCCGATTGTCAGCCGCCGCCAGTTGCCGATGCACCTGACCAGGAGCAGGTAGGGGAGTTGCTGGGGCATCTGCGCGCCCTGCTGGAAGAAGATGACGCCGAGGCCAGCGAGCCACTTGAAAGGTTGCAGCGGCTGCTGGCGGATACCCCCATGGCGCCACAATTGCGAATGCTTTCCGCCGCGGTTTCCGAGTTCGATTTCGACACCGCATTGGCGCAATTGCCCGAAGTCGAGACCCGGTGTCGGGCCTCCCTGACCGAGGCCGCCGTTTCTCAATAGCGCCATCCGTAATGGTCGACGGCATGAGGCGGTGGTGCTTGGCCTGTCTCGGCGCTTCGGTATACCCACGGCACACCGGTTTTCGGTTTTGAGCGTGTGTGCATTGGCGTGGAGGGCAAGGCGGAAAGGCGCCGCTCCAGCCGCACTACAGCAAGCATTTCCAACGCAGCCATCCGCGTCAAGGCGTGTGCGATGGAGGCCGAGAACTGGCGTGCCGTGGGTATAGGATGCGCGCCTTTTCGCCACTTTGATTTTCGGGACTGGGTACAGATGAGCAAGCATAGCGACCGAATCGAGCTGCCGGCAGTTTCTCCGGGCACCAGCCGGCACCTGCTGGTGCACACCTACCGCGGTGACGGTGGTGGCCCCAAGGCTTACCTGCAGGCAGCCATCCATGCCGACGAGATTCCCGGCATGCTGGTGCTGCATCACCTGCAACGGCAACTGGACGAGGCCGATGCCAGCGGGCTGATCCGTGGCCAGGTGGTGTTGGTCCCGGCAGCCAACCCGGTCGGCCTGGGTCAGCAGTTGCTCGGCTATCTTGTCGGTCGTTACGATTTCATGGGCGGTGGCAACTTCAATCGTGGCTGGCCGGACCTGTCCTCCGAGGTGGCGGAACGTGTGGCGTCACGCCTGGGCGCGGGCGCCGCCGCCAACGTCAGTATCATTCGTGCCGCGGCAGTGGCGGTGCTTGATGAGCGCGTCGCCGAAACCGAGAACGAGTCTCTGCGGTTGGCATTGTGGCGTCTGGCGGTGGACGCTGACCTGGTGTTCGACCTGCATTGTGATTACGAGGCGGTGCTGCACCTTTATACCCACGATGATTGCTGGGATCAGGCCGAGGAACTCCATTGTCAGCTTGGCAGTCGGGTCAGCCTGCTGGCGAGGAGGTCCGGTGGCGAGCCCTTTGACGAGGCCTTCAGTGGGCTCTGGCAGGGGTTGCGTGATCGATTTCCGGAGCATCCCATTCCGTTTGCTTGTATGTCGACCACCATCGAGTTGCGCGGACTGGCCGATGTCGACGACCGCACCGCGTCCCGTGACGCTGACAACCTGTTCCGTTACCTGCAGCGACGCGGTGTGATCAGCGGTGACCCTGGGCCCTTGCCGCAGCCGCTTTCGAGCGCCACGCCGTTGGCTGGGCTCGATTACATCAGTGCGCCCTGTGCGGGAATCATCGTGTACAGAAAAAGCCCGGGAGACGCAGTCAGCAAAGGTGAAATCATCGCGGAAATCGTTGATCCGATAGCACAGTTGCCTGCACCGGGTCGGGTTGTGGTGAAAAGCACGGTGGACGGGGTGATGATGTCACGACAGCGGATTCGCCTGGCTCAACCGGGGCAGAAGATCGCCTCGCTGGCAGGCGCGCAAGAGCTGGCCCATCGTCAGGGGCACCTGCTCAGCGACTAAGGCGATTTCTCAATAACCTGGGATGTTGGCTGCCTGCACCCGCATCGCCCCGGACGATTGAAAAGTCACCAGAAACCGCCAGAGCTTCCACCTCGCTTGTTAGCGTTCCGCCAGTGGCACGAAAGAGCGTTTGGTATAGCCGGTGTAAACCTGGCGCGGTCTGCCGATCTTCTGCTCCGGGTCCTCGATCATCTCTTTCCATTGAGCGATCCAGCCCACGGTTCTTGCCACTGCAAACAGCACCGTGAACATTGAGGTTGGAAAGCCCATCGCCTGCAGAATGATGCCGGAGTAGAAATCGACATTGGGGAATAGTTTCTTGTCGATGAAATACTGGTCTTGCAGCGCGATTCGTTCGAGCTCCATGGCCAGTTCCAGCAGCGGGTCGTGCTCGATGCCCAGTTCGTCCATGACCTCGTGCGCGGAGGCACGCAATACCGCGGCACGCGGGTCGTAGTTCTTGTAGATGCGGTGACCGAAACCCATGAGGCGAAACGGGTCGTTCTTGTCGCGGGCGCGGGCCAGGTAGTCGCCTATATTGTCCTTGTTGCCGATCTGCTTGAGCATCTTCAGGACCGCTTCGTTGGCTCCGCCGTGGGCCGGCCCCCACAGTGAGGCGATACCCGAGGCGATACAGGCGAACGGGTTGGCCAGCGACGACCCGGCCAGGCGGACCGTGGAAGTCGAGGCATTTTGTTCATGATCGGCGTGCAGTATGAAGATGCGGTCGAGGGCGCGGGCCAGCACCGGGCTTGCACGATATCCCTCCGCCGGCACCGAGAATGCCATGTGCAGGAAATTCGCCGCATAGTCGAGATCGTTGCGTGGGTACACGAAAGGCTGCCCCATGGCGTATTTGAAGGCCATCGCCGCCATAGTGGGCATCTTGGCGATCAGACGGTCAGCGGCAATCGTTCTTTGTTCCGGGTCCGAGATATCGGTACTGTCGTGATAGAAGGCAGACAAGGCGCCCACCGCGCCGACCATGATCGCCATCGGGTGGGCATCGCGTCTGAAACCCCGGAAAAAATCCCGAAACTGCTCCTGCACCATGGTATGTCGCGTAATCGTGCTTACATATTGCTCGCGCTCGGCCCGGTCCGGCAATTCGCCGTTTAGCAGCAGATAGCAGACATCCATGTAGTCGCTTTGTTGGGTAAGTTCCTCGATCGCGTAGCCGCGGTACAAGAGGATTCCCTGGGCCCCATCGATATAGGTGATCTCGGAATCACAGTTCGCCGTCGAGGTAAAGCCGGGGTCGTAGGTGACCAGCCCGGTGCGCCCGTACAGCCCTCTGATGTCGATGGCCCTGGGCCCGGTACTGCTGTGTACCACCGGGAGTTCGATGCGATCACCGGTCTGGTTGTCGATCAGCGTCATGGTTTCGCTGGATACCTCGTTACGAACCGATGCGAAGCGTCTACTCATAGGGAACTCCGGTGGGTTGATCGATGCGGTCTGATACCAACAGACCATGGCATACCGACACCATGCGCGGCAATCCGGGCAAGACTTACGGAGTGCGGTTCGGTCAACCAGGTTGGTGGTGGATGCGCACATCCAGTGGGCCCAGCATATCCAGATGCACGTCACGCTGTGGAAAGGCGATGGCGATGCCCGCTTCGTTGAGCTTGTCGTTGATGGCCTGGTGCAAGGCGCTGATGGTCGGTACCCGGTCGTCAATGCTGTCGACGTAGCAGCGCAGGTTCAACGCCAGGCTGTTGTCACCGAATTGCTCGAAGGCGGCGGAAGGCACCGGGTTGGCCAGCACATTGTCATTTTGTACCGCCGCCTCGATCATCAGCTTCATCGCACGCGGTACGTCGGCGCCATAGGCTACCCCCACCGGCAACAGGATACGGGTGATCTGGTCGGACAGAGTCCAGTTGAGCAGATGCCCGGTGATGAACTCCTTGTTGGGGACCAGCAGTTCCTTGTGGTCCCAGTTGCGGATGGTGGTGGCGCGGATACGGATGCGGGTGACAGTGCCGTCCGTGGTCCCTATGGTGATCACATCGCCGACCCGTATCGGGCGCTCGAACAGGATGATGATGCCGCTGATGAAATTTGCCACGATCTCCTGCAGACCAAATCCGATCCCCAGGCTGAGCGCGGCGAACAGCCATTGCAGTTTCGACCAGTCGGCACCGATAAACCTGAAAAAGATCACCAGGCCCACTGCGAAAATCAGATAGTTGAGCAGGGTGGTGACCGTGTAACGGTCGCCGGCGGTCATCGCAAAACGCTGCAGCAGTATGATCTCCACCAATGCGGGCAGACGTCGCATCGCCAGCAGCGCCACCCCCAGGACAATGACCGCCACGATGCCGTCGGCCAGCGTCACCGGCAATTGTTTTGACACTCCGTCGACGATTGCATCGTTGTACCAAAGGGTGGTGTCTTCAAGGATCGCCAGTGCCGGCAGTACGCCGGACCAGATCAGCCACAGTCCCACGAAGCCCATCAGTACCACCGCGGTGCCCAGCAGTTTGCCGCTCTCGGCACTCAGCGTGGCCAGATCGACGGCGTCGTCCAGCCCCTCGGCGCCGGGCTCAGGGTCCTGGGACCCGGTTTCGCCCTGCAACTCCGCCTGACGTTTTGCCAGCGCTGCCTGGCGTTTCGCCAGTGCTGCTTCCAGCGCCAGCCGGCGTCGCGCGATCAGCAGCCAGCGTTTCGCCAGTTGATGCACCAGCAGCAGACCCAGCAACAACCACTGCGAATCGATCAGCTTTTCCGTCAGCATAGTCGAGGTGTACATGTAGCCGGCAACGGCCAGCCCGGCCAGCGCGGTCGGGACCGCCAGTGCCAGGGTCAGCCACAGATGGCGAAAGCGCTTGATGGACGAGTCCGGATGGCGCCGGAAATGATGGAGCAAAATGCCGTTGCGCGGTTCGAACAACCGGTATCCCCATACCGCCAGCGCCAACAGGGTCACCAGCAGGGTGAGCCTTCCCAATCCCCCGGTGGAAAGGCCCGGGTCCAGTTGCAACAGGACGGAGGACAAAAAGGCCGCCGGTATGAACACCGCCACCTGCCAGGCCAGTACGCGCCGCAGGGCGATGAGCACGCTTGCGGACCAGCGAAAATGGCGCGCCGCCAGGCCTTCCCGCAGGCACATGAGTTGGGCAAAGCGCAGATAGAACAGCGGCGGTGATACGAACAGCAGGGCATAGGCGAGCGCCTGATTCAAGGGCGTGAAATCCTCCGAACGCAGCAGCAGCCAACCTGTGGCAGCGGTCAACAGTGGCCATGGCAGGGCCAGCAACAGTGTCAACAACAGTGCCTGGAAGGTGTACTGGAGCCGGTCGCTGGAGGGTTTTCCGGTCTTGCGACAGCTTTCTCGCAGCGCGGATCGAAACCGGCGTGATTCCACCCACAACCCGGCCAACACGATGGCGAGCAGTGCCGGTAGCGGCGAGCGTGTCGCCTGGTTCCACAGATCGAGAGTGATATTGCGCCACGCAGTTGGATTCATCAGTCTCACAATTTGTGCCGGGATGTCGGTCAGGTCTTCGAGTCCGGGTAGCGGCGCGTTGCGGATCCACAGCAGGCGCTTGTCGAGAAATGCGTCATAGGCCTGCACGGTCTGTCGCAGTCGCCGCTGCGCGGTATCGAGTTCTCCGAGGGACTGCAGGTAGGCATCATTGGTGGCGATGGCCTGTCCCAGCAGAGTTTTGCGTTGGGTGGCGAGATCACGCAGGTCGGCCGCAATACTTTCGCTTTGCTGTGGTGCAAGGTCTGCAGTGAGATTTTGAAGGTATTCGTCCAGATTGAGCAGGGCCCGGCGTTCCTCGTCGCTTTGCAGCCGGCTCAAAGTGGCACTGCCGATCTTGGATTCCTGCTTTTCTATCTCCCTGTTGAGATCGTCCTGGTCGGGGAGTCGCCGTTTCTGCTCGATCAGGATCTGCCCCAGCACCTGATTGAGGCCCGCGATCTCCAGTTTCTTGCGGGCGCTGCGGGCTTCCTCGTCGATACGTTTCGCCAACAACAGGGCTTCATCATCAGCCGAGGCTACTGCCTCGAGGTCATGGGCCAGCAGCGTCAGGCGTTCGCTCAGTTCCGCATTTCGTTTGGCCAGATCCTGCACCAGCGGATGCTTGCCCGCAGCCTTCCGCTGTGCTCGCTCCGCGTCACCTTGCGCTATGTTTGCCTCGGCACCACGCTTGCGCGTGAGCAGGGACTCCAGATATTCCACACGCGCCTCGGCACGCTTGAGTTTCAGGGAAATACGGTCACGTTTCGCGCTCAGCAATTCCAGGCGCGCGGGTTGGCTGGTCAGTTCCTGGTCGAGCATCCTGATTCGCGCCGCAACTTCTGCCTGGTGGGACTCCTGTACCCAGCGTTGGGCTTCCACCAGGGCCGGAGAGAGATCCGTCCCCGGTTTGGCACTCAGGTCGTCCGCGAGTTCGGCGAGTTTGTTGTGTGCTTCGGTCAGTTCCTGTCGTGCCTGTGTCGGCCGATTGTTTTCCGAGGCCAGTTGCTCCTCGATGGTGCCTAGCATGGCATCCAGCGAGGCCGCATTGGCTTTTTCCCTGTCCGTACGTTGTGCCAGTTCATCCACCGACAGCTGTTCCGCGCCGGGCGGGGCTATGTTTTCGGTCGTGTTCTGGTATTTGTCGATCTCCTCGCGCAGTTGCCTGGTCTTATCGCCGGCATTCTTCTTGGCTTCAGCGAAAGCGGTTGCCGCGGTGCCATTGGTGCGGGCCAGCTCCTGGGCACTGATGGCGTTGCGATACAGCTCAATGAGCCGTGCCCTGGTGGTTGCTTCGAGGTCCGAAGCGGCTTCCGTCTCCTCGATCTTGGCGCGTAGCGCGTCGACGGTGATCGAGGCTCTTATGATTCCTGTGTCGACCAATGGGTCGACCGCCAGTGCCGGCATGGCGGCCAGTATGACCAATACGGCGGCCAACAGACGTCGGAATTGCATTGCAGCCAAATGCCTGTACTCCTAGAACCGACAGCCACGGCGGCACAGGTTGCAAGGGCCTGCCCCGCGATTTCAAGCATGGGTCAGACTACCATTGCGGCGGTTGTTTGCCATCCACACCAGAGGCAGCGTTGGTCACCACAGCCGGCATCGTGGCCGAATGGCCCATGGTGTCAATCTTGCACTGACTCTGCGCTGGTAGCACTTGCTGCTATCGAGAATCGCGCCGCGATGCGGAGGGATTGGTCATGGTTGCAGTTGCGGTTGGACTGGTGTTGCTGACCTTGCTGGTGTTGTGGTGGCGCTCGCGTATCATCGGCCGATCACCGGCCCGCGAGGCGGTGATCGGGTCGGAATGCTCGAGTTCAGCACTTGCCGAGTCGCAACAAGCCGATTTTCGTGCTGTCCGTATCGACTTCACTGATTCCGAGCCACCCTGTCGCACTGCCACGGAACTGGCTCACCAGCGCTTTCTGTTGGCGGAGGCACCCATGCTGCCGTTGCCGGACTGCGACTCTGGCGCCTGCCGTTGCGCCTACGTTCGCTCCCAGGATCGTCGATACACCGATCGGCGGGCCAAACACGACATGCATGAAGCGATCTGTCAGAACGACGGCATCAGCAATCGCCGTGATATGCGCAATCGGCGCCTTCCCTGACCAACAACCCGATTCTTTCCTGCTGCACCGACAGTGTTCTGGCTGCCCACCTCCGCTACAGTCTTGAAATCATCGCTCCAGCACCCATATTCTGATAGCGGCATCATTCCGATGCGCAGGTTGACACTGCCACTTTGGCGCCGCATCGAAGCGCCGGTTGCTTGAAATCGGTCAGCTTGCGCTATTCCACGCACGAGGTGGTCAGGTGGAGTTCAAAGATTACTACGAGATCATGGGGGTAGCCCGGGACGCCACCCAGGATGAGATCAAACGTGCCTACCGCAAGCTGGCGCGTAAATATCACCCGGATGTCAGCAAGGAGACAGACGCCGAACACCGTTTCAAGGCACTCGGAGAGGCCTATGAAGTATTGAAGGACCCCGAGAAACGAGCCGCCTACGATCAGTTGGGCAGCCGTTGGCAGGAAGGTCAGGATTTCCGCCCGCCACCCGACTGGGATGCCGGGTTCGAGTTCAGTGGCGGTGCCCCCGGCGGTGATTCAGCCGATTTCAGCGAGTTCTTCGAGTCTTTGTTCGGGCGCGCTGGCTTTCGCCCCGGAGAGCGCACCGGGCAGGGGTTTCGGGGTCGTGGTGAGGATCATCATGCCAAGATCCTGATCGACCTCGAGGATGCCTATCACGGTGCCACTCGCACCATCACCTTGCAGGTGCCTGAATTGACCGGAGACGGGCACGTGCGTACCCGCGATCACACGCTCAAGGTGCGTATTCCCAAGGGCGTGCGTGCCGGCCAGCAGATACGCCTCGGTGGCCAGGGTGCGCCGGGCTTGGGCGGGGGTGCGGCCGGGGATCTGTATCTGGAGATCGAGTTGCGGCCACACGCACTCTATCGGGTCGAAGGGCGGGATGTTTATCTGCAGCTGCCGGTGAGCCCGTGGGAGGCGGCGTTGGGTGCCAGGATCGCCGTACCCACACTCGATGGCAGAGTCGACATGAAAATTCCCGCCAGTTCGCAAACCGGACGCAAGCTTCGGCTCAAGGGACGTGGGTTGCCGGGCAGCCCGGCAGGGGATCAGTACGTGGTGTTGTCGATTGTGACGCCACCGGCCGATACGCCGGCGGTTCGGGAGTGCTACGAGAAACTTGCCCGGGAAGCGAGTTTCGATCCGCGCGTGGCGATGGGGGCATGAGATGAAGGATGCGCTGACGGATACATTGCTCGACGTGACGATCATGGATGAATCGGTGACGCTGACCCTGGTGGAACTGTGCCGGTCCTGCGCGGTGGATGCCGAGCAGATCAGCGAGATGATCGATGTTGGCTTGATAGAACCGTGTCCCGGCGATACGGCCGAATGGCGTTTCTCGGGACCCTCGATTTACCGGGTACGCGTGGCACTGCGGCTGCACCGTGATCTGCGGGTCAATCTGTCGGGTGCCGCGCTGGCGCTGGATCTGCTCGAAGAGATCAGACGGCTCAGAGAGTTGGCCGGACAGGTTTGAGAGAGCCTCGCCAGAGCGTACCGGAAATCGGTTGGGTGGCAAACATCAAAAAAATTGGCGCATCACATCCGCGATGCGCCCAATGAAGGGGATCAAGTCTGCCGACCTGGACAGATCCGGTGGTTGTGGCTACGCAGAACATTCAAACCGTGCCTGCGTACGCCTGTTGCCACAACCTCTGACCGATCCAGACCGTCCACGGATTCGGCAGTGGTCCTCCCTGACAGCGCCTGCTCCGGAAAGTATTGCCCCAGGCAACTCCGGGGTTCCCTGTCCGGCAGTACCCGAATCGTCCTTGTGGTGGGTACCTCGAATACGCGGCCCCTCGCTACTGGAGGGTGCTCCACCCGAAAAAGTGATCGAACCGGAGCGTGTTCGACTCTGCCTGATCCCAGTCTGTAATTCTGTGAGATATTCACAATTTGATGCGATACCCATCGCCCACAGGGTGCATACCGCGGTGTGAACGGCAGGAGGGCGGATGGAACTA
>CBDVAK010000033.1:0-18643 GCA_965371945.1 uncultured Candidatus Competibacteraceae bacterium | reverse complement strand
TGGCGCTCCCTACGGGACTTGAACCCGTGTTTCCGCCTTGAGAGGGCGGCGTCCTCGACCGCTAGACGAAGGGAGCGCGGTGTGTTGAGCGCGAGCGGGTGGTATTATACGGAGCTTCGCCATACTCTCAAGGTTGATCCAGCCATCGTGACACTACCGGTCGAGATCCCTCGCCCCGATCACTGCATTTCCCGGGACAACATCAGCCCCAACGCGCTCAAGGTACTCTACCGGCTCCGCGGTGCGGGCTTTCGTGCCTGCTTGGTGGGCGGCAGCGTGCGTGATCTGCTGCTTGGTCGTGAGCCCAAGGATTTCGATGTCGGTACCGACGCACACCCCGACGAGGTGCGTGAGCTGTTCCGCAACGCCCGTCTCATCGGCCGCAGGTTCCGCCTGGCCCATGTCAGGTTTGGCAGGGAAGTGATCGAGGTGGCGACCTTCAGGGCGGTGCATGAGGGAGAGGTGGGGCACGAAGGGGACGGGGTGCTGGACGGTTCGGGGCGGATCGTGCGTGACAACGTTTATGGTGGCATCGAAGAGGATGCGCTACGGCGTGATTTCACGATCAATGCCTTGTACTACGACATCGACAGTTTCAGCGTGCTGGACTATGCGGATGGCGTGACGGATCTCAACGCCGGATTGATCCGTTTGATCGGTGATCCGGTACAACGTTATCGGGAGGATCCGGTGCGCATGCTGCGCGCTGTGCGCTTCGCCGCCAAACTTGGTTTCCGGTTGCACACGGACACCGAGCGCCCGCTTCTCGAACTCGGTGATCTTCTGCAAGAGATTCCGGCCGCCCGTCTGTTCGACGAAGTACTCAAGCTGTTGCTCGGCGGCTGCGCCGTGCAGACCTACGAACTATTGCGTCACTACGGGTTGTTCGGGCAGCTGTTTCCGGCTACCGAGGATTCACTGAGCCGAGAGGAACAGGGGTTCCCTCACCTGTTTCTGGCTCGCGCTCTGGCCAACACGGATGCCCGGATCGCCGCGGAAAAACCGGTGACCCCCGCTTTCCTGTTTGCCGCCCTGCTGTGGGAGCCGCTGCGGGAACAGGTCGGCAAACTGACCGCTGACGGTCTTACCGAGTACGCAGCCTACCTGCAGGCTGCGGAACATGTGGTGACGGAGCAGGCCGCGAGAGTCGGCATTCCGCGGAGATTCTCGGTGCCGATGCGTGAAATCTGGATGCTGCAGCTGCGGCTATTGCGTACCAGCGGAAAACGTCCGCTGCGCCTGCTGGGGCATCCCCGGTTTCGTGCCGCCTACGATTTC
Source organism: uncultured Candidatus Competibacteraceae bacterium (assembly GCA_965371945.1). Taxonomy (GTDB): domain Bacteria; phylum Pseudomonadota; class Gammaproteobacteria; order Competibacterales; family JAHEDQ01; genus CBDVAK01. The sequence continues at coordinate 17,365 of CBDVAK010000033.1, read as the reverse complement.
CTTCTGTTGAGGAATGAAGCAGGTGAGGATCACGCTGAATTGTGCGACTGGTGGACCAAGTTCCAGGAAAACCAGGAGGTGCCCCCGCAGCCGGCCGATGGCGACCGGGCGAGGAAATCGCGCCGGCGTAGAAGGCCACGCCGCAGCCCCCGCGCGGAGCCGGCCTCACAATCTGCTACATCCCCCGAATAGGCCAGACGCGCACCAGCACTAGGTCAGATTCGGGCGATCGTGGTGGGGGGATGGATCGGATTCGTCTCGACGGCTTGCATGGCAGTGATCAGTACTTACATCGGTCTCGGTAGCAATCTTGGTGATTCGAGGCGATACCTCGACGTGGCTCTGCAGGCATTGCGCGCCTTGGCGGTGGATGGTGAGCTGCGTCGCTCGCGCCTGTACCGTAGCGAGCCCATGGGGCCCTCAGGTCAAAGCGACTATCTGAATGCGGTGGCGTGGCTGGCGACGGAGTATTCGGCCACCGGTCTTCTGCAGGCACTGCAGCGCATCGAACTGAGCTGCGGACGGCGGCGATCGGTGCGCTGGGGCGCACGGACCCTGGATCTCGATCTGCTGATCCATGGTGAGAGTGTGATCGACAAACCCGACTTGCAGGTGCCACACCCGGGTATTGCCCAACGATTGTTCGTTCTGGCTCCGTTGTCGGACCTGCAGCCGGATCTGGTGGTGCCGGGTGTCGGCGCGATAGAGGAACTGCGGCGACACTGCCCGCCGATGCGGATACAGGTGTTGCCCTGGCAGGATTGATCGGTGCGCACGCCTCTATGCTGCGCTGCGGCATAGGGTCTGGTATGGTGCTCTTCAGTCCGCGTACCGTGGCTACAAACTACCGGGTATGGATGACGTGTCCAACAACTCTATCGCTACCGTCACTGTTACCGATCTCATGCGCATGAAGCGCGACGGTCAGCGGATCAGCATGCTGACGGCATACGATGCCAGCTTTGCGGGATTGCTCGATCGCGCCGGTGTCGACTCTGTCCTGGTCGGTGACTCTTTGGGCAATGTCATCCAGGGTCACGACTCGACCCTGCCGGTCACCGTCGATGACATGGTCTACCACACCCGAGCCGTGGCGCGCGGATGCCGGCGCCCCCTGCTGATCGCTGACCTCCCTTTCCTCAGCTACAGCAACCCCGATCAGGCGCTTGCCAACGCGGGCAGGCTGATGCAGCAGGGTCACGCGCAAATGGTCAAACTGGAAGGTGGGGTCGAATTTGCTGAAACCATCCGCGTCCTGGCGGTCAACGGCATTCCGGTCTGCGGACATCTGGGACTGTTGCCACAGTCGGTTCACAAGCTGGGTGGGTATCGGGTTCAGGGGCGCGATGACAGCGGTGCGCGGCGTATGCTGGAAGATGCGCTGGCGCTACAAGAGGCTGGCGCCGACCTGTTGGTGATCGAGTGTGTACCCTCCGAACTCGGTGAGCAGGTCAGCCGGAGTTTGCGCATTCCGGTGATTGGTATCGGCGCCGGGGCGGGCTGCGATGGCCAGGTGCTGGTACTTTACGACCTGCTTGCGGTGGGCGTGGGCCCTGGCCCGCGATTCGTCAAGAATTTCCTGGCCACCGGCGGCAGCATCCAGAATGCCGTGGAGGAGTATGTCCGTGCGGTACGTGATGGCACGTACCCGGGTCCGGAGCACGAGTATTGAGTCGCTAAGCAGCGCGTCACAAGGGGTGTCATGCTGATACTGGAACGTGTAGCCGACCTGCGTACACGGGTCGCGGAATGGCGTGGGCGCGGCGAGCGGGTCGCGCTGGTACCGACGCTTGGCAATCTGCACGGCGGCCACCAATCGCTCATGTCCGCGGCCGCGGAACGCGCCGATCACGTCGTGGTCAGCATCTTCGTCAATCCCACCCAGTTTGGCCTCGGGGAAGACTATGAGAGCTATCCCCGCACCATGGATGCCGACGTTGCCAGGCTCCGGGAGTCGGGGGTTGAGACGTTGTTTGCGCCACTGGTCACCGAGGTCTACCCCAATGGTCACCAGAACAGTACCCATGTCGAGGTGCCCGTGTTGTCCGACATACTCTGTGGCGCGATGCGCCCGGGACACTTCCGTGGTGTTGCCACCGTGGTTTGCAAGTTGTTGAACATGGTGGCGCCGGACCTTGCGGTGTTTGGGGAAAAGGACTGGCAGCAGCTACGGGTCATCGAGCGTATGGTTGAGGATCTGGCGTTGCCGGTGAAGATCGCAGGTGCTGCCACGGTCCGGGAACCGGACGGGCTGGCGATGAGTTCCAGAAACCGCTACCTGACACAGACACAGCGCCAGCAGGCCCCCGAACTCTATCGCACCATGCAGCGGGCCGCCGCACGAGTTCAGGGAGGTGAAACCCGGTACGCGAACATCGAGGCGCAATCAACTGCGCATCTGCGCGAGTCGGGGTTCGCCCCGGACTACTTCGTGATCCGACGTGGCGTCGATCTGCTGGAACCTGGCGCCGAGGACAATGTGGAGGCGCTGAGGATTCTGGCCGCAGCCTGGCTCGGCGAGGCCCGCCTGATCGACAACATACCGGTCGTTTGAGGTGCAGCTCAGCCGGTATTGCGCATACCGGCGGCAAGCGCGTTGATCGAGCGCAGCAGTGGTTGTAGCCATTCGGATTCACCGTCGGCGTCCGCATCCCGGCTGCGGTAACGCTTCAGGAGTGTGATCTGGATGTGGTTGATCGGGTCCAGATAGGGGTCCCGCCAGGCCAGCGAGCGGGCCAGCTCGGGGTTGTGTTTCAGCAGCCCGGTGCTATTGGTGATTGCCTGTATCTGTTTGCAGGTACGCAGGTATTCGCGGTTGATCAGATCGAACACCCGCGTACCGGTGTTCGGGTCGTGGCACAGCCCGGCGTACTGGTGTGCGGTTCCCATCTCCGCTTTGGCCAGCGCCATCTGGCTGTTCTCAATCAGGGTATTGAAGAACGGCCAGTCGAGATAGAGCTGGCGTAGTTGCCCGAGCCTGGCCGGCTGGTCACCGATCCACCGTTCCAACGCTTCGCCGAGGCCGTACCAGGCCGGCAGCGTGTGTCTGGCCTGCGCCCAGCCAAATACCCAGGGTATGGCTCGTACCGAGTGTTTGGAGCGGTCCTTTCTGTCGCGGTGCGAGGGCCTTGAACCGATGTTGAGCAACGCCAGTTCGTCGACCGGTGTGGCTTCATAGAAATAGTCCATGAATCCTTCGGTGCGATCAGTCAGTTGGCGATAGGCGTGCTCACCGGATTTGGCCAGTTGCTCCATGATTCGCTGCGGTTGATCCAGGTCACCGGTATCGCTGGCGGCTACATTTGCGCTGGCCTTCATGAGTCCGCTGATGCCCATCGACAATTCGAACACCGCGGTTTCCGGATTGCTGTACTTGAAGGACAGTACCTCGCCTTGCTCGGTGAATTTGATGCGTCCACGCACGGTTCCCGGCGGTTGCGCCAGTATCGAATCATGAGTTGGGCCACCGCCCCGGCCCACCGTACCACCGCGACCGTGAAACAGACGTGTGTCCACGTTGTGGTCGGTCGCCAGCGCCACGATGGCGCGTTGCGCGTGGTACAGGTTCCAGGAGGAAGCGAGGATGCCGCCATCCTTGCCTGAGTCCGAGTAGCCCAGCATGATCTCCTGCAGGTTGCCGGATGCACGCAGGAGTTCCCGGTATTCCGGCATCCCGAACAAGGTTCCCAGGATGTTCTCGGCACGGGTCAGGTCGTCGATGGTTTCGAACAACGGTGCGACTCGCAAGCTGCAGTGGCAGGTACCATCTTCATGGTATCCCGCCAGTCCCGCCAGGGTGGCCAGAAACATCACCTCGAGTACGTTGCTGGCACTGCGAGTCATCGAAATCACGTAACAGCCGAATGCGTCGGGACTGATCTCCTCACGCATGTCGGACACGGTGTGGAAGACTTCCAGGGTCTGCTGGCAGGATTCCGAAAGCGCCAGCGTCTCCAGAGGAAACGGCTGCGGACGTTTCAGCAGTGCGGCCAGCAGCTCTTCCCTGGCATGCTCCTGCAGGCCCTGGTAGTTGCGTTCCCAGCCTGCGTCAGCCAGGATTTCGGCTACCGCCTCGGTGTGCCGGGTGGATTCCTGGCGCAGATCGAGGGCGGCGAGATAAAACCCGAAGGTTTCGGTCAGGCGGATCAGGTCCTTGAGGCTGCCGGCCGCGATGTTGGCGTCGCCGTGTGAACGAAGCGAGTCGCGAATCAACAGCAGGTCATCGAGAAACTCGTGCTCGGATGCGTAGCCCAGACCCCGGTCACCTCCCAGGTAGCCGCCCAGTCTCTGCTCCAGCAACGCCTGGTTGCACCGCAGCCGGTAGGCCATGACCGAGAGTTTGCGCCGGTAGGGTTCCTGGCTGAATTTTTGTGGTTGATCGCGAAATGCTCTGCGCGCCACCAGTCTGTCTCGCTCCATACTGGCGCGAAAAGCGTCCGAGGTTCTGACCAGCAGGCTCGAGTGGGTCAGGATGTGGGAAAGCTGTCGCACGCGGGTCAGGTATTCGTCAATCACGGTCTGCGCCTGCAGCCGCAAGGCCCGTCGGGTGGTCTCCGGTGTGACATTGGGGTTGCCGTCCCGGTCGCCACCGATCCAGGAGCCGAAACGCAGGAAACCGGGCACCTTGACGCGGGCGTCAGGGTCGCTGTCCGCGTAGGCGCGTCTGATCCCACGCTCCAGGTTCCGGTACAGGGCCGGAACCGCGCTGAATATCGATTCCCGAAAATAGTAGAGGCCGTTGCGTACCTCGTTCTCGACGCTGGGTCGATGAACCCGGACCTCATCGGTCTTCCACAGGATCTGGATCATGGCGCGCAGCCGGGAGATGATCTCCCCACGCTGAAAACGACTCAACCGGGTGTTATTCAGTTGCTCGTTCTCCACGAATATCCGCCGCAGTGCTTCCAGTATGGTGCGGCGCTTTGCCTCGGTGGGGTGGGCGGTGAACACGGGTACGAAACTGAGTCGCCGCAGCATGGTCTGTAGTTGTTGCGGGTCCACCCCCTGCTCGCGCAGCGCACGCACGGTGTCTTCGAAGGAGCCTCGCCACAGATGCCGGCCCGATGCCACCTGAACCCGGCGCTGGTGGTGGCGTACCCCCTCCTCGGCGAGGTTGGCAAGCAGGTAATAGCTGTGAAAGGCGCGGATCACGTGGGTCAGTTGCGGTGCCGACAAACGCTCGATCAAGCGCATCAACTTGCGCCGTTGTAGCGGGTCCTCGCGTCGACGCAGGGCAATGAACCCTTTGCGCAGGGTCTCCACGGCAGCGAATACGCTGCCGCGCTCCTGAGTCCGCAGCACCTCCCCGAGCAGCCCGCCCAGCAGTCTTTCCCTGGAGCGCAGCTCACGGTCCCGGCGATCGTTCATGGAGGGTTCGGCACCACGCTGATGACAGCCTCCTAGGCTGCTCGGGGTCAACTTACCAGTCTTGTGACCTGCGATCCAACGGAACGGGCTCGAATGTTCCGGGGTGTCAGCTCCTGCGCATTTGACACACTTCCGAATACAGTGCCTGGTAGCGCAGGGCACTGCGTCTCCAGCTGAAATCGCGATCCATGCCGCGTCGCATCAGCAACCGCCACTGAGCCGGATTGTGCCGATATTGGTGCAGGGCACGGCTTACCGCGTTGATCAACTCGTCGGCGGACGATCCCTCGTAGCAGTATCCGGTGCTGCCGGACCGCGGAACCGCGCTGGTCCCGGCATCCTCGATGGTATCGGCAAGCCCTCCGGTACGGTGGGCCACCGGCACGGTGCCATAACGCAGGGCGTGCAACTGTCCCAGACCACAGGGTTCGAAGCGGGATGGAATCAGCAGTATGTCACCACCTGCAATCAACAGATGCATGAGAGCGTCGTCATCGCCGATGATGGTTGCCACCCGGCCTGGATGGCGGCACGCCTCGCGGCTGAATGCTTGCTCGAGCAATGGATCGCCACGACCCATGACCAGCAGTTGGGCGTCCATCTCCCCGAGCCGGGGAGCCAGTTTCAGCAACAGGTCGCTGCCGCGTCTCGGCAATAGCTTGCCGGCATGTACCAGCAGCACGCTGTGAGGCGAATGGTCCAGATCCACCCAGCGTTGCAACGCCGCTTTGCTGGCGGCTTTGTCTGCCAGGTTGTCAGGGCCATAGTTGACCGGTAAATGCGGGTCGGATTGCGGATCCCAGAGTTCGTAGTCCACACCGTTGAGTATCCCCGACAAGCGGCTCGCGTTACGTCGCAGGACATCATCAAATCCGAACCCCAGAATATCGGTCTGAATGTCGCGGGCATAGGTCGGACTGACGGTATTGATGCGGTCAGCGTAGGCAAGCCCACCCTTGATAAAGGAGAAGTTCCCGTAATGTTCCAGGCCGTGCCGGTTCCACAGTTCGCCGGCCAGACGCAGTTGGTGGAACACCTCCCAGCTGAACAGGCCCTGATCGGCCAGATTGTGCACGGTAAACAGCGTTGCGGGAGCCTCTTGTGTGGTGCTCAGGAGCACTGGCAGCAGTCCGGTCTGCCAGTCGTGGCAATGCACGATCTCGGGTTTCCAGCCGGCCTGCCCGGGGGTGGAAACCAGGGTGTGAACCGCTCGGCAGAACAGCGCGAAACGTTGCGCGTTGTCCGCCCATTCGTCACCATCCTCGCTGGCGTAGGGTCCGCCCTGGCGTTCGAAGTGGCGCGGAGAGTCCACCAGCAGTATGGGCAACCCGGCGCCGGCAATGTTGCCGCCCAGGATGCGTACCGAATCCCCGGTTTCGCCAATCTGCAACCGCGTCAGCTCCTCCAGCCCGCTGACTGCTTTCAGGGCCTGCGGATAGCAAGGCAGGATCAACCGCACATCATCGCCCAACCGGCGCAATGCGCGGGGCAGGCCGAACGATACTTCCGCCAGGCCGCCCGCCCGGACCAGGGGTTCGACCTCGCTGGTGGCAAACAGGATTTTCATACCCGCGCACCGGGTCGTCGTTGGTCACGCCCTGCATGCTGGCTCAACGCCCAGGTGACGTGTTCCCTGACCATCGGATGGGGGTAATGGATGCGGGAGCGCAGTGCGACCAGATCCTCTGCATCGCCGGGGCCGTTGCCGAGCGCCACGGCGATGTTCCTGAGCCAGCCAATGTGTCCGATCCTGCGGATCGCGCTGCCTTCTGTGTTGCGCAGGAAGGTGGTTTCGTCCCAGCCGAACAAGACGTGCAGAGGGGTAGCGTCGAGGCCGTGACGGGGCAGGAAGTCTTTCTCCGCGGTAGCCACGGCGAAGCGATTCCAAGGGCACACCAGCTGGCAGTCGTCACATCCGTAGATGCGGTTGCCCATCGCAGCGCGCAGCGGCACCGGAATGGCGCCGCGCAGCTCGATGGTCAGATAGGATATGCAGCGTCGCGCATCGACCACATAGGGTGCGACGATGGCCTGGGTCGGGCAGATGTCGATACAGGATCTGCAGCGACCGCAATGGTTGGCTGCGGGTGGGTCCACCGGCAGTGGCAGATCGGTATAGAGTTCGCCCAGAAAGAACCACGAGCCACTGTCGCGACTGAGCAGGTTGGAGTGTTTTCCGATCCAGCCCAGCCCGGCTTTCTCGGCCAACGGTTTTTCCATGACCGGCGCGCTGTCGCAAAAAGCGCGGTATCCGAACGGCCCCCAGGACTGTTGCATGCGGTCCGCCAGTCGCTGCAGTCTCTTGCGTATCAGTTTGTGATAGTCGCGGCCCAGCGCGTAGCGTGACACGTAACCCAGGCGCGCATCCTGCAGCACGCTCCAGGCAGCCTGGCCTGGAGGTGGCAGATAGTCCATGCGGACACTGATGATACGCAAGGTATCCGGCACCAGCTCCGCAGGGCGGCTCCGGCGTTTGCCGTGCCGGGTCATGTAGGTCATTTCCCCGTGGTAACCCCGTCGTACCCAGTCGCGCAGTCGTGACTCGGCGCTGGCGAGGTCTATGTCGGTGATTCCGATGCGTTGAAAACCCAGTTCGCGGGCCCAATGCCGAATCCTTTTCGCCAGGGCTCGAGGGCGATCGGGTGAGTCCAAATCCGGATCGGATTCGGTCACGTAGCGGCTAGCGGATCTGGAACCTGACGCCATGGGCGGTTACTGTCGGGCCTTTGATTCAATATTCTAAGGTGTATAGCCGCCATGCAGGATCAGCAGGTCGACAGCGCATTGTACCGTGCCGAGCAGGTGCGGGAACTGGATCGTCGCGCCATTCACGAACACGGCATCCCCGGTTACGAATTGATGTGCCGTGCCGGGTCCGCCTGTCTTCACGAGCTGCGCCGGCGTTGGCCACGGGCCCGGACAATGCTGGTGTTATGCGGTGCCGGCAACAATGCCGGGGATGGCTACGTGATCGCCCGTCTGGCACACGAGCAAGGGATGACCGTGGAGGTGGTGTATCTGTGCCCACCACAGAAACTTGGTGGTGATGCGCGCACGGCGTGGCAACAAGCGGAACAGGCTGGTATTTCGATCGCGGCCTTTTCACCCACCCGGCTGCCCGCTGCGGACGTGGTTGTCGATGCGTTGCTGGGTACCGGCTTGCAGCGCGCCGTGGCTGGTGACTGGCTGTCCGCCGTAGAGACGCTCAACGGTAGCGATGCCCCGGTTCTGGCGGTGGATATCCCCTCCGGGCTCAGTGCAGATACCGGTGCGGTGCTGGGTGCCGCGGTGCGAGCTGTCTGCACCGTCACCTTTATCGGCCTGAAGCGGGGCCTGTTTACCGGTATGGCCAGGGACTACTGCGGGGAAATCCACTTCGATGGCTTGCGGGTACCCGCGGCCGTGTACCGGGATTGCGTGGTGTCGGCGCAACGCTACCGCGGTGAGGATGTCGCCGATTTGCTGGGCACACGGTCGCGGGTGGCGCACAAGGGCCGCTATGGCCACGTTCTGGCGGTAGGCGGCAATCACGGCATGGCGGGAGCCTTGAGGATGGCTGCCGAGGCTGCGGCACGAGTGGGCAGCGGGCTGGTTTCGGCCGCCACGAGGTCGGATCACGCGGCCTGTCAGGCGGTGGCGCGGCCTGAGGTGATGTTTCACGGTGTCAGCGACCGACAAGCCTTGCGCGCGCTCGCGACCCGCGCCACCGTGGTCGCGATCGGGCCGGGGTTGGGCCAGGGGCGGTGGGCGAGCATGATGTTCGAAGCGGCATTGGCGCTGGAGCTGCCTGCGGTGATCGATGCGGACGCGCTGCGTGCTCTGTCCAGTCAGCACCTAAGCAGCGATCGTTGGGTGCTGACACCACATGCCGGGGAGGCGGCGCAGTTGCTGGGCTGTGATGTGCAGATAATCGAGCAAGACCGGTTCGCCGCGGTGCGCGCCATACAGCAACGCTACGGCGGTGTGTGCGTACTCAAGGGTGCCGGCACCTTGGTCTGCAGTGGTGAGGACGCGCCGGTCAGTGTCTGTGAATCCGGTAATCCGGGCATGGCCAGCGGCGGTATGGGGGATGTACTCACCGGCGTGATCGCCGGTTTGCTGGCGCAGGGGCTGGCTGCCGCGGATGCGGCGCGGGTCGGAGCCTGGTTGCATGGTACGGCTGCTGACCGCGCCGCCTGTGAGGGTGAGAGAGGTCTGATGGCCACTGATCTGCTCGTGCATTTGCGGCATCTGGTGAACGGCCTGTGAAATCGATTGCGGTGGCGCTGGCCGATGCCTCGGCGACCCGCGCTTTGGGCGCCGTGCTGGCAACAGCCTGTCGGCTGCCGTCAGTCGTCTATCTGCACGGCGAGCTGGGTGCCGGCAAGACCACATTGGTGCAGGGTTCGCTGGCGGCGCTGGGCTATCCCGGCAGGGTGCGCAGCCCCACGTACACGCTGGTCGAGTCCTACCGGTTGCCAAGCCTGATCGCCTACCATTTTGATCTGTACCGGCTGGCTGATCCGGAGGAGCTCGAGTACATCGGTCTGCGTGACTATCAGCACGATGCCTGTTTGTGGCTGGTGGAATGGCCACAACGGGGCACCGGTGTGTTACCGCCGGCAGATGTGTCGGTGACTCTGGAATATGCAGCCGAAGGTCGGCTGGCGACCTTGCAGGGCGTGGTGCTACCGGATCGGCAGGCCCTGTCGGCAGTGGGGTTGTCGCCGCGCTGACGTTTGCCACGATGACACTTTGGCATTTCCGATGTGTTCAGAATGAGAAAAATCCTCTATATTTAGAGATCTGGGAAGCCTATTTTAGCTATTTTGCAAGGTTCCTTATGAGTCTTCCGAAATACGATCATCCAGCAATCGGGAGATCCGGATGAGTCGGTTGGCAGGTCATGTGACCGCTCTGGCCGTGTTGGCGATGCTGTGTCTGCAGAGCGTCTGGGCGCAGGATGACGTCAGCAGTTTGCAGCAGGTACGGGTCAAGCAGCTCGACGATCGAACCCGGGTGGTGCTGGATCTGAGTGCGCCCTCGGGGTACCGGGTCTTTTCGTTGGAATATCCCACCCGTACCGTAGTCGACCTGGCCAAGACCCTGGTGCAACCCGGGGCGACCAAAAGCAGTGCTGGTGGCGTGGTAACCGGGGTGCGCAGTGGCGCCCGCTCCAGTGGCGGGTTGCGGGTGGTGCTGGATCTGACCAGGCCTTCGCGCGCAGAATTCTTCACCCTCACCCCGTCAGGTAGCCGTGGCCATCGCCTGGTGGTTGACCTGTTCCCAGCGAGCGCGATCGCTGCGGCCGTCCCGGTATCCGGTAGTTCGAACCGATCGGCGATGACTGCCACGGTGGTGCGCAAGAGTGAAATCGTGGTGGCGATCGACCCGGGACACGGCGGCAGGGATCCGGGTGCGATCGGGCCCACCGGGGTTCTGGAGCGCGATTTAACCCTGGCGGTTGCCAACAGGTTGCGAAAACTGGTTGATGCTGAGCCCAACATGCGTGCGGTCATGATCCGTTCCGGTAACCGCTATGTCAGTCTGCGCACCAGGATAGACAAGGCACACCGCAACAACGCGGATTTGTTTATCTCAATTCATGCTGACAGTTTTCGCGACAAGCGGGCCAAGGGGTCGTCAGTCTATGTGCTGTCCGAACGCGGTGCCTCCAGCGAGGCAGCCCGTTGGTTGGCAATGCGTGAGAATGCGGCGGACCTGGTGGGTGGCGCCACGCTCGACGGGGTCGACAAGGATATTCGCAGCGTGGTCCTGAGTATGGTGCAAGAGCACACCATCGGTGACAGCTGGCGCCTGGCCAGCGCGATTCTGGCTAACCTGCGTCAGGTTGGTACGGTGCACAAGCCTACCGTAGAGCGGGCGGGATTCGTGGTGCTCAAGTCACCGGATATTCCCTCAGTACTGGTTGAGCTGGCGTTTATTACCAATCCTCGTGAAGAGGCCAAGTTGAAGACCCCTTTGCATCAGGACAAGCTCGCGGCCGCCATCATGGCCGGGGTGCGTCGCTATGTCCGCATACGCATGCCGCGTCTCGCTGCGGTGGACAGGCAAACCCACCTCGTCAAGCGTGGCGAGACACTGGGCGGCATCGCGCGCCGCTACAGCGTCAGCATGGCAGATCTGCGCAGCGTGAACGGGATTCGGGGCGACCGGCTCTCCGCCGGCGCGAAACTGAAGATTCCGGGTGGCTGAACGCAGGCGGATCCGACAGCTACCGGACCCGCTGATCAATCAGATCGCCGCGGGTGAGGTCGTCGAACGACCGGCGTCCGTGGTCAAGGAGTTGATCGAGAACAGCCTTGATGCCGGTGCGCGTTCCATCGCGGTCGATATCGAGCAAGGCGGCACTCGGCTGATCAGGGTCAGCGACGATGGTGTCGGCATCCCGGAGGCGGAACTGGCACTGGCGCTGTCCCGCCATGCCACCAGCAAGCTGACGACGCTGGATGACCTGGAGCGGGTCGACAGCCTCGGCTTTCGGGGTGAGGCGCTGCCCAGCATCGCTTCGGTTTCGCGTCTACAGCTGGCATCGTCTGCCGGGGACGAGGGCCGTGGCTGGAAGACTTGGGTGGACCGGCAGGGCAGGCTTGCCCAACCCGAGCCGGTGGCTCAGCGCACCGGTACCACGGTGGAGGTGCGTGATCTGTTTTACAACGTGCCGGCGCGTCGCAAGTTCCTGCGCACGGAACGTACCGAGTTCGGTCGCATCGAGGATGTCATCAGGCGTCTGGCATTGAGCCGGTTCGAGACCGCTTTTGAATTGCGCCACAATCAGAAATCCGTGTTGCAGCTGTCTGCTGCCACCAGTGCCGGGTCTCGCCAGCAGCGGGTTGCCCGGGTATGCGGGGCGGCATTTATCGAGCAGTGCCTCTATACCGACTTCGAGGCTGCGGGAATGCGCTTGTGGGGCTGGATCGGACTGCCGATCTTTTCGCGCAGCCAGGCGGACATGCAGTATTTTTTCGTCAACGGTCGCATGATTCGCGACCGGCTGGCAGCTCATGCGGTGCGCCAGGCCTACCAGGATGTGCTTTACCATGGACGGCATCCTGCGCTGGTACTGTTTCTGGAACTGGATCCCGGTCTGGTAGATGTCAATGCCCACCCCACCAAACATGAAGTCAGATTTCGGGATTCACGCCTGGTCCACGATTTTCTGTTTCGCACCATAGGCGAGGTCCTGGCCGATACCCGGGCTGGCGACGGCGGCACGGGCGTGACAACAGAGGCAGCACCGATACCACCACGGGGATTGGAACCGGTGCCGGGGAGCGAAGCCGCCGGTTCCAGGCGTTCGCCAGTCTTCCAGCAGCATATGACGCTGCCGGTCAGTGAGCAGATTGCCACCTACACCGCATTGCACCCCCCCGATGAGACACCGGCAGCGGTGGGTGACAACCAGGCCGGTGAGGCTGCCGCCACCGGAATCCCGCCGCTGGGGCATGCGCTGGCTCAACTTCAGGGGGTCTATATTCTGGCTCAAAACGCGGTGGGACTGGTGCTGGTGGACATGCACGCCGCCCACGAGCGCATTGCCTATGAAGGGCTCAAGCAAGGTCTCGAGAAAAGCGGTATCCGTAGCCAGCCGTTACTGGTACCGGTGAGTTTGGAGGTCAGCGAACGCGAAGCCTCCCTGGTTGAGGAACACCTCGAAGTTCTGGCCGAGTTGGGGTTGGAACTGGTGCAAACAGGACCGGGCCAGCTGTCGATACGGAGTATACCGAGTCTGTTGGCTGGTGGTGATGCTGAGGCGTTGGTTCGGGACCTGCTGTCCGACATCGCCGAACATGGCAGCAGCGAGCGGATTCGCGACGCCATAAACGAGGTTTTGTCGACCATGGCCTGCCATGGCTCGGTACGGGCAAACCGTCGCCTCACGCTGGCGGAGATGGATGCCTTGCTGCGGGCCATGGAGCGTACCGAGCGCAGCGGCCAGTGCAACCATGGTCGTCCCACCTGGATGCAATTGTCGATGCAGGATCTCGATCGAATGTTCCTGCGCGGCCGGTGAGTTCCGGCGCGCCAGCACTGCTGATGATCATGGGCCCGACCGCATCGGGCAAGACCGGTCTGGCGGTGCAACTCGCCGAGCGCTTTTGTTTTCAAATCATCAGCGTCGATTCCGCCATGGTCTATCGACAGATGGATATCGGCACCGCCAAACCGGGGCCGGACGTGCTGGCCAGGGCACCCCACCGGTTGATCGATATCGTTGACCCGGCGCAGACCTATTCCGCGGCCCGGTTTCGTGAGGATGCACTGCGCGAAATAGAACAGATCCTCGCCAGTGGCGATACACCGCTGCTGGTAGGTGGCACCATGCTCTACTTTCACGCCCTGCAACAGGGTCTGTCGGCAATGCCGGGCGCTGACCCCCAGGTCCGCGCCGAACTGCTCGAAGAGGCGGGTCGGGTCGGATGGTCTTCGATGCATCGGCAGTTGCGCCGGCTGGATCCCGAATCGGCGGCGCGCATTCATCCCAACGACCCGCAGCGTATCCAGCGTGCTCTGGAGATCTACCGTCTCACTGGACGCACCCGCAGCGAGTTGTGGGTCGCGGCCGGCAGGGAGGCGCTGCCATACGATGCAGTGCGCCTGGCGCTGGCTCCGTCGCAACGCAGCGTACTGCATGCCAACATCGAACGGCGCTTCGAGCAGATGCTGGAGTTGGGTTTCGAGGCCGAAGTCGAGGCCCTGCGCGCACGCGGTGATCTCGATGCCGATATGCCCGCGATGCGTGCGGTGGGGTATCGCCAGGTCTGGGAGTACCTGGATGGTGACACCGGGCCGGAACAAATGCGCCACCGCGCCGTGGTGGCGACCAGACGGTTTGCCAAACGGCAGTTGACCTGGCTGCGTGGCCAGGAGGATTGTCAGTGGCTGGACAGTGACCCCCCGGGCTTGCTGGATCGCAGCATCAATGTCTTGGAGGCCTGTGGTCTGACTCTGCGACGATAACAGCCTGGTTGGAACATTATCCGTACTGCGCTGGAACCGGGCCGGGCCTGTGCTAATATTCGCGTTCCAGTCGTCCTGGCGCAAATGGTCGGGACATCGATGGCCTTTACGCGACAGAATTGTAGGTTGCAGTCGCTGTGCCGTCGAGCGTTGCCGTTGTCGACCAAGATTCCGGCATCGACTGGAGTGGGGGTTTCCGGTGCTGGGGAATCTCTGATTGCACCACAATAAACAAGGAGATTTGACCCATGGCAAAAGGCCAGTCTTTGCAGGAGCCTTTTTTGAACGCCCTGCGTAAGGACCACATTCCTGTATCCGTCTATTTGGTCAACGGTATCAAGTTGCAGGGACATATCGAATCTTTTGATCAATTCGTGGTCCTTCTCAAGAACAGTGTCAGCCAGATGATTTACAAGCATGCGATTTCCACCGTTGTCCCGAGCCGCAACGTGCATCTGAGCGTGCCCGGTGTCCCGGAGGATGAGTCCTGAGTCCGAATCGAGGCAATAGTCAAGGCGGGCGTGTCCGGTGTTGATGGTTCCCAAGGAACTGACGCTTGTTTGAGCGTCCGCGCGCGGGCGAGAAAGCCGTGCTTGTCCAGTTGCAACTGGATGGGGATCTAAGAGCCGGGTCGCTGGCCGAGTTTTCGGACCTGGTGGCTTCTGCGGGTGGCCAACAGGTCGCCGTGGTCACGGGCACTCGTAAGACGCCGGACCGTCGAACCTTCGCTGGTCGTGGCAAGGTGGACGAAATTGTCGGTGCCGTTGAGGCCGGGCAGGCCGATCTGGTGATCTTCAATCATGCGTTGAGCCCCACCCAGGAGCGTAACCTGGAGCGGGCGTTGCAATGCCGGGTGCTCGACCGCGCAGGTCTGATCCTCGACATATTCGCACAGCGCGCGCGCTCACGCGAGGGTCAGTTGCAGGTGGAATTGGCGCAACTGCGGCATCTGTCGACGCGCCTGGTTCGTGGCTGGACCCACCTGGAAAGGCAAAAGGGCGGCATCGGGCTCCGTGGTCCGGGCGAAACACAGTTGGAGACCGATCGGCGCCTGGTGGCTGAGCGGATTCGCCAGATTTCGCAACGTTTGCAACGAGTCGATCGCCATCGGCATCAGGGACGCCGTGCCCGTCGCAGGGCGGGGTTGCCCGCAGTATCCCTGGTGGGCTATACGAACGCCGGCAAGTCCACGCTTTTCAACAGATTGACCGACGCGGACGTCTATGTGGCCAATCAGTTGTTTGCGACGCTCGACCCGACTTTGCGTCGATTGCCTCTGGCCGGCGCCGGAACCGTGGTGCTGGCGGACACGGTCGGATTCATCAGTCACCTCCCACATGAACTGGTTGCAGCATTCCGTTCCACGCTGCAGGAATCGGTCGAAGCGGATCTGGTGGTTCATGTTGTCGATGCCAGCGATCCGTTGCGGCGCGAAAATGTCGCCGAGGTCGAGGCGGTACTGGAATCGATCGGAGCGGCCGCGGTGCCGCGCATCGAGGTATACAACAAGGTCGATCTGTTGACCTCGGATCGGCCGCTGGCTGTGCGCGGCGCAGACGGCCGGATTGCCCGGTTGTGGACCTCGGGAGCCACGGGTGAGGGCGTGGATGAACTGAAGATGGCCATTTCCGAACGTCTGGGAGAGGCCCGGATCAGGGGATGGCTCCGGGTACCGCTCGATCAGGGCCGTCTGCGAGCGCGCCTGTTCGAGCTGGGCGCGGTGGTGGAAGAGGACAGTGACGATGGCGAGGCCTGGTGGCTACAGGTCGACGCTGACCCTGTTGATATGCAAAGATTGTCGGCTCGCGAAGGATTTCATTTGTCCTGGCTGCGGCGACCAGGGTCTGCCGCGGCCGGTCATGCGGATGACGATTTTTGCACCTCACCTGATCGCAACCGGGTACTTTAGGAGGCTGTCTGAGAACAGGCTGATCTACTGCGGACAATCAGGCTCGCCCTCGCTACGATCGCTATTCTCGGACAGCCTCCCAGCCGGCATTTCTCACCAGATGTACGCGTCCTCGCTTGTTCATTGTCTGCACAGAGAATTTCCCGAACATGTGATGCGCAGGTGCCATGACAGACCGGGCGAAGTCTGTGGTGCTGACAAGGAATACCGGCGTGCCGTGGGTATAATTTGTGATTCATCCGGGCTAGAATCCCCGGTTTGGGGCTCACGTTAATTCGTCACCTGACAGGGTGCCGACCGATATCTCTTTGGAGCAACTATGGCCTGGAACGAACCTGGCGGAAATAAACAGGACCCTTGGGGCGGGAGTGGTCGCGAACAGGGTCCTCCCGATCTCGATGACCTGATCAGGAAACTCACGAACCGATTCGGTGGCATTTTCAAGGGTCGTTCGGGTGGCTCCGGCTCTGGCACTGGTGGTGGAGCCAATATCAAGGGGCTCGGCCTGCTGGCTGCAGTGGTTGTAGTCGGCTGGCTGCTGTCCGGTATCTATATCGTCGAACAGGGCAAGCGGGGTGTAGTGCTGCGCTTTGGCAAGTACGTTGATACCACCCAGCCTGGCCCGCACTGGCGTATTCCCTACCCGGTAGATGAAGTGGAAATTGTCGATGTCGAGATCCGTCGGGTCGTCGAAATCGGCTATCGCTCGGCCGCTGCCGGTGCGCGGGCTTCCAACCGCACTGTACCTCGCGAGGCGCTGATGTTGACCCAGGATGAGAATGTCGTCGACATCCGTCTGGCCGTACAGTATCAGATCTCCAATCCTGCCCATTATCTGTTCAACGTCCTGGACCCCAATTTCACCCTGAAACAGGTCGTCGAGAGCGCGACCCGCCAAGTGATCGGTAAATCAAAAATGGATTTCGTGCTCACGGAGGGGCGCAGCGAGGTGGTGGCGCTGATCAAGGAATTGAGCCAGACGACGCTGGAGAAGTACGAGGCGGGGCTGCAAATCGTCAACGTCAACCTGCAGGACGCCCAGCCGCCCGAGGAAGTGCAGGCCGCATTTGCCGACGCGATCAAGGCTCGTGAAGACGAACAGCGATTCAAGAACGAAGCAGAAGCCTA
>CBDVAK010000032.1:0-18910 GCA_965371945.1 uncultured Candidatus Competibacteraceae bacterium | reverse complement strand
CGTCATTCCCGCGCAGGCGGGAATCCAGCATGGCTAGAACGCTCATCCGGCTAACCCAACAGATCACCAAAGAGATCCCTCCACTGCGGATTGTCTTTCTCGATCAAACTCAGTTTCCACTTTCGATTCCACTTCTTGATCTGCTTTTCCCGTGTAATCGCCGGGATCATCTCCTCATGCAGTTCGAAGTAAACCAGGTGATGCACCCGATACTTTTTCGTGAACCCTTCAACCACATCATTCTTGTGTTCATAGACACGCCTGACCAGGTCGCTGGTCACCCCTGTATACAGAGTGCCGTTGCGCCGACTTGCCAAAATATATACTGCCGGTTGCTTTGTCATAGGTACGCATTCTGGATGCCCGCCTGCGCGGGCATGACGTGAACGGAGATGCTGTCAATTCGATGGGGCGACCCTGCCTAGATCAGCCCGCGGCGTGCGTGGTCAGGACGTCGCAACAAGCCTGATGCATCACCGCGTTGGTGGTCGAACCCAGCACCCGGTCCAGTGCATGCATACCATGGGTGCCCATCACGATCAGATCGGTACCCAGCTCCCTGGCGGTCTCCAGGATCTCCTTCCTGGGTGAGCCCTGCTTCACCACACGCGGGTACTGGTCGAGTGCGTTCTCGGCGGCCCACCCGACCAGTGCCTCGGTGGCGCGCTCGACAATACTGCGGCTCGAGTCGAAGCCAGGGGGTAATTCCAGCATCACGTATTTTGGAGGGGCGTAGTCGACCACATGGACGATGGTCAGTTTGGCGCCCAACTTCTCCGCCAGCCCTCGTGCGCGGGCCGCCGCGGCGATGCTGGGTTTGGAGAAATCTGTGGGCAACAAGATGTGAGTGTAAGTGTCCATGGGTATCTCCTGGGGAAGAGGAACTGCCGCCGCGCCCGGCTATCCTGACTGACTATAGGGTGGTCAGTGATGGCCCTTCAAGTATCGCCCCGTGACGCCGGGGTCATTGCGACCGCGATGTGGATCGCGCCACCGCTGACCGGACGGCGTGGATATCAACTACAACTGACCCTCGAAAAACTGCCCGATCGATTTCCGAAACCGATAGATGACATCATCCGGATTTTCGAATTCCGCGGCTTGCCGCGGTGATACCCGCCGGCTGAAGGCGAGATCGTTTTCCTCGAACAATCGCACCAGTTGCCGGGACAGCGGTTCACTTGCGAACACCAGCGCAGTCTCGCTGTTCAGATTTTGGCTTCTGGGATCCAGGTTGTAGGATCCCACCAGGCTGGTACTGCGATCGAAGACCGCGTATTTCGAGTGCATGGTGTGTTCCGTCCTGCGCTCCGAACCGACGCGCTGGCCAATCCATTCCCAGATCCGGATGCCAGCCTCATCATTGGTGCAGGCGGCGACAGCCGGTTGTTCGTTGTACTGCAACAGTTCCTTGTAGTAGCCACGCCCCACCATCGATATCTCCGGAAGATCATTGGTCTCGGGGCTGTTGGAGATGATGGTGACCGAGACACAGCGTGCGACGGCGTCCTTCAATGCCTGTCTGAAGGGCCGGGTGGGCACGAAGTAGGCGTTGGCGATGAGAATCTCTTCACGGGCAGCGAGAATCAGCCGCAGATAGACTTGTTCGATATAGGTTTCGTCGAATCGTGGCCTGTTCTGGAAAAAACGGCTGCGGGCCGGACGAAAGTCCGGATCGAGTTTTTTCCGGGCCATGGCTTCGACCGTCGCCACCAGTACGGGATCGGTGTCGTAGCTGATGGGGAGTTTGCCGGTGGCATCCATGACCGCCCGGGTATTGTCCCAGTACAGGTTGGTATTGAAGATACCGCGACTCTCTTTGATCCCTACCAGATAATCGAAGTTACGATCGAAGACGGCCACCATATCCTCGATGACCGCGCCACGAACGATCACATCCTGGTCGCGCCAGTAGTGGTCGGGGTCGCCGGGATCGATCCGGAAATACTCATTGCCGATGTTGAGCCCACCGGTCACCGCGACGGCGTGATCCGTGTCACCGTCGATGATCCACATCTTGTCGTGAAAGCGCTTGTCGGGCCGCTCCGGGTCAAAGTGCGGAGTCAGGTATGGAACAGGTACTTCGTTGATCCACTGCAATGCCATCGCCTCGTAGCCTTCCACCTCGATGCCGTTCTGCTTGAGGTCGAAGTACAGCCACTGCGCCTGCAGCGCGGGGTTGGAGAAAGCATCGACAATTATCCTGACATCCAGCCCCGCCTCCTTTTTCTGCTTGAGTATCCCGGCGATATGGATACCGGATTCATCGCCGTTGAACATCAGCGCCTGGATACGGACGGAGGTATCCGCCTGCCGCAATGCCTGCATCCGGACACTGAACGAATCGTCTCCATTGGCGAGAACAGCGATCTCACTGGTATTCGCGGCACGGGTCGGAAACAACCCGCTGCGGCCTACATCTTCAAACGGACTGCCGACAAAGCTCTGATCCGGACCGAACACCGAAGCGGAACGGTCCAGATCGTCGAATTCAATGTCAGGGGTGCCGCCAGCGTTCTTCTCGGCCGCCGACACGCACCCCCACAGGGGCAGGATCAAGAGCAGGGAAACCGGAAAACAGACGACTCGTCTCATCGCGTGGACCGCAGCGCATCATGGTATGGAATCGACATACTCGCGCAACCGGGGCGCATAGTCGAGCCAGGCAAAGCACTACGTCGACGTCTACGCTCTACCCGTCGTTCGCAGGTCCCGGGAGAACCCGCCTGTGAGTTTACCCGCGCTGTGATCGGCGCAGCGCACTGGGGCCGTGGGTGGTGGCCCAGCGCTGGCCGCGAGGTTCGGGCCGGGGTAACGGCCATAACCGGGTGGCTGGTGGCGGCGCTGGTTTGGCCACGGGAGTCACGCCGCCTTGCCCGGCAAACTGGCCGGTGCGTCCGGCAAGCTTCCGCGCCAGCACCCGCCGAGTATCATACTCAAGCGCTTCGTCGAGACACCTGTTCTCCCACTCCCCCACGCTCTCTGATCCAAACAAATCGCGTATCAACTTCCTGATGTTCATCCACCTGCCCTGTGTCGGTCGCGCGGCTGGTCCCTGCGGCGCCTGCAAGAATCAGCAAGCAGGGTTCACGCCACCGTCGACAGAACGCAGTGCCCCGGACTACGCTAACAACCGGAAGTTATTGCCGCGCCCCACGACCGATGGTGCCCGGCGGTATGTAATTCCTTGGGGGGGACTGATATGAAAACGATCAAAGGGCCGGCTATCTTTCTGGCGCAGTTCGCATCTGACGAAGCACCATTCAACTCCCTGGACAACATCTGCGCCTGGGCGGCCTCACTGGGTTTCAGGGGAGTACAGATTCCAAGCTGGGACGCTCGCCTGTTCGATCTCGAACGCGCCGCCGAGTCTCAGACCTACTGCGACGAGGTCAAGGGCATCGCCACCGATAACGGTGTCGAGATCACCGAATTGTCCACCCATCTGCAGGGTCAGCTGGTCGCCGTGCACCCAGCTTATGACGAGGCATTCGACGGCTTCGCGGCACCTGCTGTACGTGGAAATCCCAAAGCCCGCCAAGCCTGGGCGGTGGACCAGTTGATGAAAGCCGCACGCGCCTCGGGTCGGATGGGACTCACCGCTCATGCCACCTTTTCGGGTGCACTCGCATGGCCCTATTTCTACCCCTGGCCGCAGCGCCCACCCGGCCTGGTGGAAACCGCATTCGGGGAACTGGCGACACGCTGGCGACCAATACTGGATGCCTTCGACAACGAGGGCGTGGATCTCTGCTACGAGATCCATCCGGGCGAGGATCTGCACGATGGCGCCACCTTCGAGATGTTTCTGGACCGGGTTGGCGAACATCCCCGCTGCCACATGCTGTACGATCCCAGCCACTACATTCTGCAGGCACTGGACTATCTGGCAAACATCGACCTCTATCACGAACGCATCAAAATGTTTCACGTCAAGGATGCCGAACTCAATCCCGACGGCAGGGTCGGGGTCTACGGCGGCTATCAGCCGTGGCTGGACCGGGCCGGAAGATTTCGTTCGCTGGGTGACGGTCAGATCGATTTCGCCGCCATATTTGCCAAGTTCGCCGCCCACGATTTCGACGGTTGGGCCGTACTCGAATGGGAGTGCTGTCTCAAACATCCGGAGGACGGCGCCCGCGAAGGAGCCCTGTTCATCCAGGATCACATCATCCGGGTCACCGAACGGGCGTTCGATGATTTCGCCGGTGCCGGTACCGATGAGGCCGCGAACCGGCGCATGCTGGGTATCGACTGAGATAACGGCTGGACGCAACCCACGGAACCTAAAGTCGGGTGCGGGGGGCGCTTGGCAGGGGTGTCGGTAGCAGGGATGCTACCGTCAAGCCTACAGGGACGTATTCACGGCGCCCCCTGCCAAGCGCCCCCCGCACCCGGCACCCCAACCTTCCGTAATCGGACTACAACCAGTAGGTCCAGCCAGAACTTGCAAAACCGGGGGAGCACATCATGACCATCGAAGGCGGAGCGCCATCACACCGCGACGAGCCAGTGCGTCTGGGCATGGTGGGGGGTGGCCAGGGTGCGTTTATCGGCGCGGTTCACCGTATCGCGGCACGCATGGACGGCCACTACACGCTGGTGGCGGGCGCGTTGTCGGGTGATCCGCAGCGCGCGCTGGAATCCGCCGCTGAACTGGGACTGGATGCGAAACGCAGCTATCCCGACTTCCAAACCATGGCCAACCGGGAACGGCGTCTCGACAACGGTATCGAGGCGGTGTCCATCGTCACCCCGAATCACCTGCATTTCGATGTTGCCAAAGCATTTATCCGTGCCGGCATCCATGTCATATGCGACAAGCCACTGGTGCACAAATCCAACCAGGCCCGCCAGCTTCGGCAACTCACGGAGCGCCACCGGGTGCTGTTTGCGGTGACCTACAACTACTCTGGCTACCCGATGATGCGGCAGGCCCGGGCCATGGTGCGCGACGGCGTGCTCGGTGATATCCGCGTCGTGCAGGCTGAGTATCCGCAAGACTGGCTGACCGAAAGACTCGAGGACACGGGTCACAAGCAGGCTGCATGGAGAACCGATCCGGAACGCTCGGGTATCGGTGGTTGTATCGGCGACATCGGCACCCATGCCTATCATCTGGCCTGCTTCGTCAGCGGTCTTGAGGTCGAGGAGCTGTGCGCGGAACTGACCAGTTTCGTGACCGGGCGACGGCTCGATGACAACGCCCAGATTCTGTTGCGCTTTGGCGGCGGGGCCCGCGGCATGTTGTGGGCCAGCCAGGTGGCGCCCGGCAATGAAAACGGTCTCAGGTTGCGGGTCTATGGCTCCAGGGGCGCTCTGGAATGGCGACAGGAGGAACCCAACACCCTGCGCCACGCGCAACTCGGCGAACCGGTGCGGCTGATCACCCGTGGCGGCAACGGCTCCAACACGGCCGCCGACCGGCTGACCAGGGTTCCGCCCGGGCACCCGGAAGGTTATCTGGAGGGCTTCGCCAACATCTATAGCGAGGTGGCCGCTGCCATCGTTGCGCGCCGGGCCGGTCGAGACCCGGATCCCGAGGTACTGTTTCCGACCTTGGAAGACGGTGCCCTCGGGGTGGCCTTCATCGAAGCGGCCGTGCGTTCCAGCAGCCGCGGAGGGCGCTGGATCAAACTCTGATTCCCCCGCTTGCCGGCACTCTTGAAAAGTTTAGCGGATTGAACTTTACTAACATGAAAGACTAAACATTCGGCCCCGGCACAAACCACTGAATCGGAGCGTGCCGACGAGCCGATGCCAGACCGCCAAGCGCGGTGCCCGGCGCATGAACCCGATCGCGGTTTCTGCGTCATCGTGTCAAAGCCCCAGCGATGGGAGGAGAACCATGAGGAAAGTCCACTACTACACCGCATCATTGGTAGGTGCCGCCCTGCTATCGGCAACCGCGGTCAACACGGTTCAGGCGGCGGAGGAGATTACCCTGTGCTGGGCGGCCTGGGATCCGGCCAATGCACTGGTCGAACTGTCCAAGGACTTTACCGCCGAAACCGGTATCCAGATGAAGTTCGAGTTCGTGCCCTGGCCAAACTTTGCCGCCCGGATGCTCAACGAGCTGAACTCCGGTGGCAAACTCTGCGATCTGATGATCGGTGACAGCCAATGGATCGGAGGCGGCGCGGAGAATGGTCACTACGTCAAGCTCAACGACTTCTTCGATTCCGAGAATATCTCCATGGACGACTTCGCCCCGGCGACCGTCTATGCCTACTCGACCTGGCCAAAAGGCACTCCGAACTACTGGGCGCTGCCGGCGATGGGTGATGCCAACGCCTGGTTCTATCGCAAGGACTGGTTCTCCCGCCCGGAACTGCAGAAAGAATTCAAGGAGAAATACGGGCGTGAACTGGGACCACCCAACACCCAGTACGAACTCAAGGACATCGCCGAGTTCTTCCAGAGACGGGACATAGACGGCAAGACCGTCTATGGCGCCGCGATCTTCACCGAACGCGGATCCGAAGGCATCACCATGGGCGCCACGGGTGCATTGTACGCCTGGGATTTCAAGTACGAAGACCCGCCCGGCTCCTACCAGATGGACGGTGTGATCAACTCGCCCGATGCCGTCGAAGCCCTGGAGTTCTACAAGGAACTTTATCAGTGCTGCACGCCACCGGGCTACACGGACAGCTATATGCAGGAAAGCCTGGACGCGTTCAAGTCCGGCCAGGTGGCCATGGCCATGAACTGGTTCGCTTTCTTTCCAGGGCTCTACAAGGACCCGGATGTCGGTGGCGACAAGATCGGTTTCTTCGTCAACCCGGGCCAGAAAGTCCAGGCGTCCACGCTCGGCGGGCAGGGCATGTCGGTGGTGTCCTACTCGGACAAGCAAAAGGAAGCGCTGGAGTACATCAAATGGTTCGCACAGCCTGAAGTACAGAAAAAGTGGTGGGCTCTGGGTGGCTACTCCTGCTCCCTGGCGGTACTTAATGACCCCTCGTTTCCGGACAGCCAGCCGTTTGCGGCCGACTTTCTGAAAGCCATGGGCAGTGTGCGTGATTTCTGGCAGGAACCGGCCTACGCGGAGCTGCTGCTGGCCATGCAAAAACGTCTGCACGACTACATCGTTGCTGATCAGGGCACCGCGCAGGAAGCCCTGGACAAACTCAAGGACGACTGGACCGAAACCTTCCAGGAAGAAGGCAAGCTCTAAGTCCGTAGACGAGATGCGATCCCCGCCCGCAAACCGGGTGGGGGTTGCGGCGAACCAGAGCGGCAGACAGACTTCATGGCCAACGACCGCCACAACAAGATAGACAAACTCGCCGAGCGGGCTGCCCGCGCCACCCCGCTGCCGGTAGTGCGCCGGGTCAGGGGGTTGTCGGACCGCGCCATCGCCTGGCTGTTTATCTCACCCACCATCGCGCTGCTGCTGGCGATCAACATCTTTCCATTGATCTGGACCGTTTACCTGTCCTTTACCAACTACAAGGCGAACCGGCTGACCCGACCCGTCGAGTTTGTCGGCCTTAGAAATTACGAGCGTGTGCTGACCGATACCGATATCTGGCACACCCTGCAGGTCACCGCGCATTTTCTGTTCTGGACCATGTCGTTTCAGGTGATCATCGGTTTCGGGCTGGCCTGGTTGATCAACAGGCAGTTCAAGGGTCATGGTTTCTGGACCACGGTGATCCTGCTGCCAATGATGCTGTCGCCGGCCGTGGTGGGAAATTTCTGGACTTTTCTGTACCAGCCACAGATCGGGCTGTTCAACTACGTGGTGTCTTTCTTTACCGGCATCCCGCCGTCCTCGTTCCAGATGATCGGCGATGTTCATCTCGCGCCGTGGGCAATCGTCATCGTCGATACCTGGATGTGGACCCCCTATATCATGCTGATCTGCCTGGCCGGGCTGCGCTCCATACCCGAGTATCTCTA
Source organism: uncultured Candidatus Competibacteraceae bacterium (assembly GCA_965371945.1). GTDB lineage: Bacteria > Pseudomonadota > Gammaproteobacteria > Competibacterales > JAHEDQ01 > CBDVAK01. The sequence goes on along the minus strand of CBDVAK010000032.1, from coordinate 11,005 downwards.
CGAAGCCGCCGAGATCGACCGGGCCTCGCCATGGCGGCAATTCTGGTCAATCACGCTGCCCATGGTGCTGCCCTTTCTGATGCTGGCGGTGCTGTTTCGGGCTATCGAAAATTTCAAGATGTTCGATCTGGTGGTCGAACTCACCTCAGGCGGCCCGGGTTCCGTAACCGAGCTGGCATCGATCAATCTGAAACGCGAAGCCTTCGAAAAATGGCGCACGGGTTACTCGTCGGCTTTCGCTGTCATATTGTTCGTGACGGTGTTCGGGGCTGCCAGCATCTACGTCAAGGCGCTCAACCGGCTCAAACAACGATGAATAGCGCACACTCGGTCGCGAATGAGGGGCGCTGGGGTAAGCGTCTGGCCGGTTTGACGGTGGCTGCGTATGCGCTGATCACCATCCTGCCGCTGGTGTGGATATTCATGACCGGCTTCAAAACACCCCAGGATTCCATCTCCTACCCGCCCAAGGTGGTCTTCGAACCCTCACTCGAAGGCTATGTCAACTTGTTCACCACCCGCAGCCGCCAGACCGCCGAGTACATGGACAGCCTGCCGCCGCCGACAACCTGGTACGAGAAGCTGGTTCGCTCGCGCCAACTGGTGATCGCCGGGCCCTCGAAGTTTGGCGAGCGCATGCTGAACTCCATCATCATCGGCTTCGGTTCCACCTTTCTGTCGGTGCTGCTCGGAACCCTGGCGGCATACGGATTCTCACGGTTCAAGGTGCCATTGCAGGATGACCTGCTGTTTTTCATACTCTCGACCCGCATGATGCCGCCCATCGCGGTCGCCATCCCGATCTTTCTGATGTACCGGACTATCGGACTGTCCGACACCCATCTGGGCATGATCATCCTCTACACAGCGGTGAACGTGTCGCTCGCAGTGTGGTTGCTGAAGGGATTTATCGATGAGATACCACGTGAATACGAGGAGGCCGCGATGATCGACGGCTACACCCGTTTTCAGGCGTTCCTGCGGGCCGTGCTGCCGCAGGCGGCGACGGGGATCGCGGCCACCGCCATTTTCTGTCTGATCTTTGCCTGGAACGAGTACGCTTTCGCCCTGTTGCTGACGTCCGGTACCGCGCAGACGGCGCCGCCGTTCATCCCCACCATCATCGGCGAAGGAGGTCTCGACTGGCCGGCGGTGGCAGCCGGCACCACCCTGTTCCTGATCCCCATCGTGGTGTTCACGATCCTGCTCAGAAAGCACCTGCTGCGTGGGATCACCTTCGGGGCGGTGCGGAAATGAACCGACAGACACTGTCAAAACGCCCCGCGGTGAAGCCGATGACGCCTCGAAAGCGGCGTTTTCTGCGACGGGGGCCCTGGGAAAACGCCGCCACGGCCATCATTGCGGTCGGCGTCTTCATGCTCATGCAGCCGTTCTTGCTGGTGCTCTACACCTATTCGTTCGTAACCATCCTGACCGGCACGGTCATGTTCATCGTCGTCAGCCACTTTCCCGACCAGGTTTGACGATGGCGGAGATCCGGGTCGAAAATCTGCGCAAGACCTTCGATGACTTCGTGGCGGTACAGGATTCATCCTTTACCATCCACGACGGCGAATTCTTCGTGATGCTCGGCCCTTCCGGCTGCGGCAAGACCACCACGCTGCGTATGATCGCCGGTCTGGAACTGCCCAGTTCGGGACGCATCCTGCTGGACGGCAGCGATGTCACTTTCAACAGGGCCTCGCAGCGCGACATCGCTTTCGTGTTCCAGATGTTCGCGCTATACCCGCACATGAACGTACGCCAGAACATCGGCTTTCCGCTCAAGTGTCAGGGAACCCCGCGCCGGGAGATCCGCCAGCGGGTCGAGGAAACCGCCCGGCTGCTGCGAATCGACCACCTGCTGGCCAAACCGGTGTCCGTGCTGGCCGGTGGTGACCGCCAGCGAGTGGCGCTGGGCCGCGCCATCATCCGGCGTCCCAAGGCATTCTTGATGGATGAACCGCTGGGAACGCTGGACAGCGAATTCAGAACACTGATGTGTGAAGAACTGCGCCAGCTTCACAACCGCATATCGGCCACCACCGTCTACGTCACCCACGACCAGATGGAGGCCATGGCCATGGCCGACAAGATCGTGATCATGAACCAGGGCGGCATCGAACAATTCGGCGGGCCGCAGGAAATATACGACTGCCCGGCCAGCCTCTTCGTTGCCGACTTCGTCGGCTCGCCACCCATGAATTTTCTCGATCTTCGCGCTGCCCTGACACGAGGCGACAGCAGCATTGCCCTGAACGGGGCGCAGATTGGGTTGCCGCAGGTCGATGAAACGCTCAGTGAGCGCGACCTGGTCCTGGGAATCCGACCCGAGCACATCAGGATCCATGACACCTCCCCGTTGCGCGGAGAGGTGTTCGCCACCGAATACCTGGGCACCAATCAGATCGTCACCATCGATACGCCCCATGGGCAGGTCAAAGCCAAGGTCCCGGCCCGAGAACAAGTCCGAAGTGGCGCCAGTGTCGGCCTCACCTTTCTTTCCGACCGGCTGTCACTGTTCGAAAAAGACAGCGGCCGCGCGATCCGCACCGCCTTGCACCAACGAGGGGCCAGCGATGGCTGAGGTGGTACTCGATGGTATCAGCAAGCATTTCGACGGTGTCGCGGCCGTGGACCGGCTCGACCTCACCATCGGAGACGGCGAACTGGTGGTGTTGCTGGGCCCTACGGGGGCCGGCAAAACCACCACCCTGCGGTTGGTGGCGGGACTGGAGCGGCTCGACGCAGGGCGCATCACGATTGCCGGCGAAAACGTCAGCAGCCTCGAACCTGCTTCCCGGGACGTCACCTTTGTGTTCCAGCAATACTCGCTTTATCCGCACCTGTCGGTGTATGACAACCTGGCCTTCCCGCTGCGCTCCCCGGCTCATCCACACACTCGAGAACAGATCAGGGAACGGGTCACCGCGATCGCGGAAATGCTGCACATCAGCGACAAGCTGGAAAACCGTGCGACGCGGCTGTCCGGCGGAGAGATGCAGCGTGTCGCCATCGGTCGCGCGCTGGTTCGGGAACCACGCATCTATCTGATGGACGAGCCGTTGTCGTCACTGGATGCCAAGCTGCGCGCCGAGCTGCGCGTCGAACTCAAGCGCATACAAAAAGAACTGAGCGCGACCATACTCTATGTTACCCACGACCAGATCGAGGCCATGACCATGGCCGACCGCATCGGTGTCATCCGCGCAGGAAGATTGGTCCAGGTCGGCACCCCCAGAGAAATCTACCAGCAACCCAGCAGCCTCTATGTGGCGACACGGTTGGGCCAGCCCGCCATCAACGTGCTGCCGGTCGCGCTCGCCAATACCGCACCTGCACCCCCCGGCGCAGTCACGGTGGCTGCGCGCACCGAACACCTGACGATTCACAAGGCGGTGGATGGGCCGGGACACGGCCGGGTCGAGTGGATCGAGCATCTGGGCGACCAGAACCATCTGCATGTCAGCTTTGGAGACGAACGCATCGTCACCCTGGTGGATCCGGACACGCCACTGGCAAAAGGTGATGCTGTCGACATCGACTTTCACGAGCCGTTGTTTTTCGACGCCGATGGCCATCGCTTGATGAGTCCGGTCTGACGACCACGAGAGGCACACTTGGGAATGACTATCTCCAGACCACTGCGAAGATCGTTGATCGAATCCGTGGCACAACGCGTCATTGCCGCTGCGGACGAACTCTCCGAACTCGATCGGGCGATCGGTGACGGCGACCACGGCATCAATATGAAGCGTGGCTTCGGCGAAGTCCTGAAGCGACTCGATGAACTGGCCGACGAGCCCCTGCCCAAGGGACTCACCGATACCGGCATGACCCTGGTCATGAAAGTGGGTGGCGCTGCCGGCCCCCTGTACGGAACGTTGCTGATGTCACTGGGAAAGTTCCTGCCGGACGACCCTGCGTGGGCCGAACTTGGCAGCGCGCTGGATGCCGCTGTCGAGGCGGTCAAGATCCGCGGCAAGAGCGAGGCGGGACAAAAGACGATGCTCGACGTGTGGATTCCGGTCACCGGTTTGCTGACCAGCGGTGAGGTATCGCCGCGGCAGATTCGTGACTGTGCCGCCGAGGCCGTGGCCGCAACGGTGCCAATGCGGGCCACGCGGGGCCGCGCGTCATTTCTGGGCGAACGCTCGATCGGTCACGTGGACCCGGGAGCGCGTTCCAGCCAGATCATGATCGATGCGATCTGCGACATCTGGGAGACGCAGGCATGAGCAGCACTGTGGGTATCGTGATCGTCTCGCACTCGGCCCAGGTGGCCGCCGGAACCGCGGATATGGTGCGTCAGATGGTCGGCGACGAAGTACCGCTGGGCTGCAGCGGTGGAGATCCGGATGGCGGCCTTGGCACTAGCGTCGAGGGCATACTCAAAGCCATCGACCAGGCCTGGTCGGATGCCGGCGTCGCCATTCTGGTCGATCTCGGCGGCGCCGAGACCAACAGCGAGATGGCGGTTGAGATGCTGGCGCCGGAACGGGCAGGAAAAGTCGTGATCTGCAACGCGCCCATCGTGGAAGGTGCGGTCATGGCAGCCACGGAAGCATCTGGAGGATCGTCACTGGAAGCTGTTCGCCGCACTGCCGAAGAATACGCACCATGAGTACGCGGCCCGACGACGAAGGCTCCGCAACCACGACTGAAAGCGCCAACGGCTCGGTGTTGCTGACCCACAAGATCGGCCTGCACGCCCGCCCGTCGGTGAAACTGACCAAGCTGGCAAAACGATTCGACGCGCAGATCAGACTGGCGATCTCTCCGCAGGGCCCGTGGATCGACGCCAAGAGTATCGCCAGGGTTATGGGTGCGCGCATCGCCCAGGATGAAACCCTGTACTTCGAAGCGCATGGTGATGATGCCCATGAGGCTGTCACAGCCCTGGTAAGGCTGGTTGAAGGGGATTTTGAAGCCGGATGAGCGAAATCCGCGAACCGATCCGATTCCAGGGCACCATCGCATCTGCCGGCATGGCTGCCGGTCGCATCGTGCTGCTGAACCCGGTTGCCCCTCGATCGCAGCCAGCCGCCGCGCCGGGTGAGCCGCGACCCGCCCGCCTGCGCCAGGCATTGCAGGAGGCGATCGCTGAACTCACGCGGATCCTGGCGGATGCCGACGGTGAGGACGCCGCGGAAATCCTCGAATTCCAGATCGCCATGCTCGAAGACGAGGCATTGATCAGGACTGCCATCGATGCCATCGAGCGCGGCACCGACCCGGCGGCGGCCTGGCAAACCACTCTGGATGACGAGATTCGTGGATACCGGGGTGCCGAAGACGACTACTTCCAGGCCCGGGCGATCGACCTGCAGGACCTGCGCGACCGGGTACTGCGCCGGCTGCAGGGTGAGCAGCAGCACGCGCTGCCGGAAGGCGCCATCGTCGTTGGCGACGATCTCAGCCCATCTCTCTTCCTCGAGCATCGCCGGCATATCAGCGGCATCGTTCTGCACCGGGGCAGTTCCAGCAGCCACGTTGCCATTCTGGCCAGGGCTCAGGAGACACCCATGCTGGTGGGTGTGGGGAGTACGCAGTTGCCCGCAGGGACCGAAGTCCTGCTGGATGCCACCCGGGGGCACCTCACCATCAACCCGGGCACGCTCGAGTGGCAACACTTTTCACAGGCACGCCAACGAGCCGAGCAGCTACGGCACCACCAACGCTCCTATCTGCAGGGGCCAGCCCGACTGCCGGGCGGCGAACGCGTGGATGTATTGGTCAATCTGTCGGGCATCGAGGAACTGGACGCCCTGCAAGTCGAGCATTGCGACGGCATCGGCCTGGTTCGTACCGAGTTTCTGTTCGCCCATCGCAATGCTTTGCCTGACGAGGAAGAGCAATACCGGGTCTATCGCCGTATGGTGGAATGGGCCGCAGGTCGGCCGGTGACGGTGCGAACACTCGATGCGGGCGGGGACAAACCGGTTGCCGGCATCACCCTGGAGGGTGAATCCAATCCGTTTCTCGGTGTCCGCGGACTGCGGTTGTCATTGCGTCATCCGCAGTTGTTCAGGATCCAGGTTCGCGCTATGTTGCGTGCGGCCCGTCACGGTCCGCTCAGGCTGATGCTGCCGATGGTCACGGAGCCGAAGGAACTGCAGGCGGCACGTCAGTTGATCGAACAGGCGCGGGTCGAGGCCGGCACCGATGCAGTGCCGGTCGGCATCATGGTCGAGGTGCCGGCTTGCGCTATGGACATCACCCGTTTCGACGCCGATTTCTTCTCGATCGGCAGCAACGACCTGCTCCAGTATCTAACCGCCTGCGGGCGTGACAGCAGTGAACTGCAACACCTGCTACGGCCCGACAACCCGCCCTTGCTGGCGGCGATCGAAAAGGTGGTGGCCGATGCCGCCAGAATCGGCAAACCGGTCAGCCTGTGTGGCGACATGGCGGCCGATCCCCGTTGCCTCGGACTATTGCTCGATCACGGTCTGCGCGCTGTATCGGTGGCCCCGGCGGCACTGGCACGCACCAAGGCGACGGTGGTCAATCACAGGTCCGGCCAACATGGCTGACCCCGCCAAACACCAACGCCGCGATGCCTCGGTGGTGCGCTACAAACAGATCCTCCGCCGCATCCTCGATACACGCCCCTCAGGAACCCGCCGCAGACTGGCTGAAGCCATCGGCAAGAACCCAAGTTTCATATCGCAGATCAGCAGCCCCGCTTATTCCACCCCGGTGCCTGCCCAGCACCTGGAGTATTTGTTCGAGATCTGCCATTTTTCAGCCCGCGAGCAGGAGGAGTTTCTGCAGGCATACCGTCACGCCCACCCGCATCGGAAACCAGGCGCCTCGTCCACGCATGCCGTGCGGCATGTGACCCTCAAGGTACCCGATTTCGGCAATGCCGCCCGCAACCATGCGTTCGACCAGTCTCTCGAGGACTTTGCGGCGCGAATCGCCCGGGCCATCGCCATCCCGCCGCAGGGTCCGTAAGGTGATTGGCGAGACATCACATACCCGATCGCACGGGACCCAACTGCGCAGAACTACAGGTTCGTATCCAAAAGGCGCCGGCGGGCGCATAACACGGCTATGTCACTGCCGGCGCAACGCGGAAGATGGGAGAAAGAACAAAGTTGTAAGAATCCCCTCACGTACCTATGCTTTAATCCCCAGGGGATAGTGCCAAACCAACGGAGGTTTAAATGAAACCACAAGTATTCATGAGCAGCGTTGCTGCCGCAATTGCCCTGTCTTCACCGGTGCAAGCCGAGGAGCGTACCCTTTATATGGGGGCCTATGGAGGTTCCACCGAAAAACTGATGATGGAAATCGTTCTTCCGGAATGGGAAAAGGCCAATAACGCCAAGGTCGTCTACGTGCCGGGGAATTCCACCAAAACCCTGGCCAAACTCCAGGCGCAGAAAGGCAGCCAGGAACTCGACGTCGTATTTCTCGACGATGGCCCGATGTACCAGGCCGTTGCGCTCGGGTTTTGTGACACCATTGAAAACGCTGCCATATTCGACGATATTTACGAAATCGCGAAAATGAATACCGACAAAGCGGTCGGTGTCGGCTTCGTGGCGACGGGCCTGGCTTACGATAAAGAGACTTTTGAGAAAAACGGTTGGCCCGCGCCGACTTCATGGAACGACCTGGCCGACCCCAAGTTCAAGGGTAAGATCGTAGTGCCGCCCGTTTCCAATACTTACGGCCTGCATGCGTTGGTCATGATGGCAAGGCTTCGCGGTGGTGGCGAGAAGGATATCGACCCGGGTTTCAAGGCATTTGTCGACGAGGTTGGCCCCAACGTCCTCACCTATGAACCCTCATCGGGTAAGATGTCCGAACTGTTCCAGAACCGGGAGGCCGTGCTCTCCGTCTGGGGCAGCGGGCGCGTAAAATCCCTCGCCGACACCGGCTTTCCCGCTGACTTCGTTTATCCAAAAGAGGGCGGCGTGGCCTTGATGATTGGCGCTTGCCCGGTCACAGGAAGCGATGTGCCGGATCTGGCGCAGAGCCTGATTCAATACCTGCTCACACCCGAGATTCAGGCCCATATCGCCGAGACCAAGGCCTGGGGACCGACCAACAAGAAGACAGTGCTCTCCAAGGAACTGGGGGATTCACTTCCCTATGGCCCGGACAAGATCAACGCGCTCAACGCAGTGGACTGGAACGTCATCAACCCCGCACGTGCCGACTGGACCAAACGCTGGGCCCGCGAAGTCGAACGTTAGGCGATCGACCAGCCGGCGGGGGCAACCCCGCTGGCTGGCCACTTTCATCGAGTGCAGCAATGGTGGAAGCAAAGCATGTCGTTTTTGCGATTAGAGGGTCTTGTCAAACGGTTCGATGATTTCGTCGCCGTGGATCAGGTGGATTTAGTGGTCGAAAAGGGGGAGTTCGTTTCCCTGCTCGGCCCCTCGGGTTGCGGCAAGACAACGACGCTGCAGATGATCGCGGGTTTCATCGAGCCGACCGAAGGCCGGGTATTTATCAACGGCAAGGACGTCACCCGGGTCAAGCCGAATAAACGAGACTTGGGCATCGTTTTTCAAAGCTATGCCTTGTTCCATCACATGACCGTCTTTGACAACATCGCATTCGGATTGGAAATGCGCAAGATCAAGAAGGCGGAGCTCGATGACCGTGTTCGTGAAACTCTATCTCTTGTTCATCTGAATGATTTCGCACATCGATTTCCACGAGAGCTTTCGGGCGGCCAACAGCAGCGGGTCGCATTGGCGCGTGCGTTGGTCATTCGTCCCGAACTGCTCTTGCTCGACGAGCCTTTATCTGCGCTCGATGCGAAGATTCGGGAAGACATGCAAATCGAGCTGCGCACCATCCAGCGTGCCGTCGGCACGACAACCATTCTTGTCACTCACGATCAGGCCGAGGCCATGGCCATGAGTGATCGCATTGCCGTCATGAATAAAGGACGGTTGGTTCAGGTCGATCACCCCTACAATGCCTACGAGCATCCAGGAGATAGTTTTGTCTCAACGTTCCTCGGCAAGTCGAATATGTTCAGCGGCGTCATCAAGGATGTAATTGATGGCCAGGCGACCGTCGAGGTAGACGGTGTCATGTTTCAGACCCGATTGGAGAATTGGGATGTGGGCACCGAGGTCCTGGTCTCCCTCAGACCGGAGAAAATTCAGCTGGTGAGCGAAGCGGATGGTCTGGTTTCCGGGATTATCGAAACGAGGATTTTTCTTGGCAATCACTGGGTTCTTCAGGTTGCAACCCGGATCGGCACCATGACCGTCGTGTGCCAGAATACCGGCCAACGGGAAAACCTGGAAGGCGACAGGCTCGGTCTTGCGTGGCGGCCTGACGAGGTCCGCGTTTTGCCCCGGGTGGCAGACAATGCAGGGTGAGACGCCCGGCGTGCCGAGGGCCCGCCCCTATCTGCTGAGCGCGCCGGCCCTGGTCTTGTACCTGGCGCTGTTCACCGCCCCTTTGATGATGACCTTCCTGCTCAGCTTCAACAGCTTCGATATGAACAGAGGCGGCATCATCGCTGAGTATTCCTTGGTGAACTATATCGAGGTGCTGAGCGATTCTTACTTCCACGAGATTTTTCTTCGCACTTTTGTCATGTCCATTATCGTTACGATGGTCTGTGCCCTGATCGGTACGCCCGAGGCCTATATCCTGCACCACATGGGCAGTCCCTGGAAGTCGATCTGCATGTTGGCGATCCTCGGACCTTTGCTGATTTCCGTTGTCGTACGCACTCTGGGATGGGCAATACTGATCGGCAGCAAAGGCGTCATCAACCAGACGTTGCTAACCATTGGTCTGATCGATGAACCTATCAAGCTGATGTTCACGATGACGGGTGTGGTGATCGCACTCGTTCACGTTCTTATCCCCTTCATGGTGCTGGCGGTCTGGGCATCATTACAAAAGCTTGATCCCAAGGTCGAGAGCGCCGGTCAGTCCCTCGGGGCGACGCCATTCACGGTCCTTCGCCGGATTGTCATTCCACAGATCATGCCGGGGATTCTGTCTGGCAGCCTGATCGTTTTCGCCCTGACAGCCAGCGCGTTCGCCACGCCATCGATCCTCGGCGGCCGCCGGCTGAAAGTGGTCGCGACAACGGCCTACGACGAATATCTGGGAACCTTGAACTGGCCCCTGGGCGCAGCGATCGCGGCCCTGTTGCTGATTGCCAACATCATCATCATCACGACCTACAACCAGGTCATCGAACGCAGGTACGCACAGGCATTCAAATGAGCAAGAATTCACCCCTGGCCCTGCTGCTCCATATCGCGTTCATGATCTTTATGCTTGCTCCTCTGGTCGCGGTGTGCCTGGTGGCATTTACGTCAAAGGGGTATATCTCCATGCCGACCGATGGCTTTTCGCTGCGCTGGTTCAAAGCCATATTGGATAATCCCCACTTCATCGACGCCTTTTATCTGAGCATTTTCCTGGGGGTAGCCTCAGCAACCATCGCCATTGCGCTGGCGCTACCGGCTTCGTTGGCGTTCGCCCGTTTTGAGTTTCCCGGGCGCAGCGCATTCATGGCGTTCTTTCTGTCACCCCTGATGGTGCCGCACATCGTCCTCGGCGTTTCTTTTCTCAGCTTCCTGACCAGAATCGGTTGGTACGGCACTTTCATCGGCTTGGTTCTATGCCACGTCATCATCATCATGCCCTATGCATTGCGACTGGTTTTGGCTTCGGTGACAGGCCTCGACCGTTCGGCGGAGAGTGCCGCGATATCACTGGGGGCGTCAAACTGGATAACATTCCGCCGTGTCACCTTTCCAATGATCGTCCCGGGTGTGGCCGGTGGCTGGGTGCTGGCGTTTATCACCAGTTTTGATGAACTGACAATGAGCGTTTTCGTGGCCTCGCCCAGTACGACAACGCTGCCGGTGCGCATGTACCAGCACATTACCGAAACCATAGATCCATTGATTGCCTCCCTTTCCGCAACGCTGATCTTCATGACAATGGCTGGCATGTTTGCTCTCGATCGGATCTACGGTCTGGACAAGATACTGATCGGCAA
>CBDVAK010000031.1:0-19202 GCA_965371945.1 uncultured Candidatus Competibacteraceae bacterium | reverse complement strand
TTCTGCTCTCGATCATTGCCCTGGTAGTGGTCGCGGAGTTCTTTTCGGCGTGGGCACGGAACCGTATCGCCAAGGCCAAGTGAGGCATCCACGATCGTTACCCGGACCAGCGCGAGTTTCCCGGCGCCGTCTGATTCGCCGGGTCTTCGACAGGGTGGAATCAGCGCTTGCCAAGCGCCCGCATGAAGCGGCTGCCGACGGCAAGTTGCGCGATGGCCTGGTGCCGGAAAGCTATGCCCGGCAACTGGTGGCCCTGATACAGGGACTGCGGGTCATGGCCCGGGTCGGCACACCACGCCCGGTGTTGACGGATGCCATCGAGTCCGCGCTGACCGGGTTACTTTGACACAAAAAATTTGATTTTTATGGAACGTTCGTTCCAATAGCGAGGAGAGAGCAAGATGAGCAAATTGATGCCCCGCCAGCCAGTCCCGGCGCTGCAGCTTGACACCTTGTCGGGCAAACGCTGGGATATCACCAGTGCCAGCCCCAAACACTTCACCATGATCGTGTTCTATCGTGGCTTGCATTGCCCGATCTGCAAGGGCTATGTCGGCGAACTGGACAAACTGGCGGGAGATTTCGCGGAACGTGGCGTTGAAGTCATCGGCGTCAGCAGCGACGACCGTGAACGCGCTGAGCAAACGCGTTCGGATTGGGGTCTGCAGAAACTGGAGCTGGGTTATGGGCTGAGCATAGAGAAAGCCCGTGAATGGGGGCTCTATGTGTCCAGCAGCCGCGGCAAGACCTCGCTGGGAATCGAGGAGCCGGCGCTGTTCAGCGAACCGGGGGTGTTTCTGGTGCGCCCCGACGCGACCCTGTACTGGGCAGCAGTCCAAACCATGCCTTTCGCGAGACCCCACTTCCGGGAAATGCTGGGTGCGGTGGATTTTATACTCGGCAACGACTACCCGGCACGCGGCGAGGCCTGAGAACGAGTCGCCTGACAACCCGCGGGCGGCGTGCATGCAGGCACGCCGCCTCTTGAGCAACAGCTCAACCGCTGCTCCGAGCGGTCGATGCCTCCACCACGAATCGCCGCACCACCAGTTTTTCCAGCTCTACGGCAACGAACACTGCCACGCCGCAGGCGAGAATACGCAACCAGGCACCTGGGGAGATGGCTGCAGAGCCGAAAAACAACTGCATCACGGGCAGGTAGGTAAACAGTAGCTGGCACAGCAGCACAGCAACGATCGCCCAGACCACATAGCGGTTTCCGGTCAGACCCTCACGGCTGAATGCCGGCCCGGTGACATAGCGGGTGTTCAGCAGATAGAACACCTCGGCGATCACCAGCATGTTGACCGCTACCGTGCGTGCTGTCTCGATACTGGCACCACCGGCACGCTCCCACAAAAACAAACCAAACGTGGCAGCCACCATCAGCATGGCCACGAAAACAATTCTCCAGATCATGAACGGCGTCAGCAACGGGGTGTCGGCATCGCGTGGCCGCCGCTGCATGATGCCGGGTTCGGCGGGCTCCAGAGCCAGCGACAGCGCCAGAGTTACCGCGGTGATCATGTTCACCCACAGGATCTGCACAGCGGTCACCGGCAGCATGCGTCCCAGGGCGATCGCGGCAATGATGGTCAGTGCCTCACCGCCGTTGGTGGGCAGAATAAACAGTATCGACTTCCTGATATTGTCATAGACGGTTCTGCCCTCTTCCACGGCGTCAACAATAGTCGCGAAGTTATCGTCGGCGAGTACCATCTCGGCCGCTTCCTTGGCCGCCTCGCTACCCTTGACACCCATCGCCACGCCGATGTCGGCCCGTTTCAGCGCCGGTGCATCGTTGACCCCGTCACCGGTCATGGCCACCACCTGACGCTGCGCCTGCAACGCCTCCACCAGCCTCAGCTTGTGTTCTGGGCTGGTGCGGGCAAATACTGCATGTGCGGCCACCGAGCGCCGCAGTTCTTCATCATCCATGGCCTCCAGTTCAGCACCGCTGACCGTGCCTGCCGAGGTATCGATACCCATTTGCGCCGCGACAGCACGCGCTGTGCTGGCGTGATCACCGGTGATCATCTTCACCTCGATACCCGCCGAGCGGCAGCGCGCAACCGCATCGATGGCTTCCGGCCGTGGCGGATCGATAATGCCCAACAGACCGATGATGGCAAGCCCCTGTTCCAGATCGCCGAAGTCCAATACCTGCTGATCCGGGGCGGCGGCGCGGGTGGCGACAGCCAGGGTGCGCTGTCCGCGCGAGGCGATGGATTCAGTCTGGCGCAACCAGAATTGCCGATCGACCGGCTCTTCCCCGGCTCCCGCGCGCTGGGTCGTACAGCGTGGCAGGATGCTTTCCGTAGCACCTTTGACATAGACCCGGCCGCTGCCCTCGTGGTCATGGTGCAAGGTCGCCATGAAACGGTGGGCGGACTCGAACGGAATGACGTCGGTACGCGGCAGTTCCTCAATGAGCAGTGACTGCTGGAAACCGGCCTTGGCACCCAGTACCAGCAACGCCGCCTCCATCGGGTCACCGTGTACCGACCGGACACCAGCGGCTTCGGTCAAAGCGGCATCATTGCAAAGTACCGCGGCCCGACAAAGGTCGGCGACGATAGCATTCGCGTCTTGCGGGAGCGTTCTGCCGGCGGTTCTGATATCGCCATGGGGATCGTAGCCGGAACCGGTCACCTCGAATTCGGCTTCGGCAGTCAGCAGGGTCTGCACCATCATCTCGTTTCGGGTCAGGGTGCCGGTCTTGTCGGAGCAGATGACATCGACCGATCCCAGAGTCTCCACTGCCGGAAGACGTCGGATGATCGCGTTGCTCGAGGCCATGCGCTGGACACCGATCGCCAGAGTGATGGTGATAATGGCCGGGAGGCCTTCAGGAATGGCTGCTACCGCGAGTCCCACCGCGGCCAGAAACATGTCCCCGTAGCCGTAGTTTCTTGCCAGTACTCCGAACAATGCGGTGAACAGGGCAATCACGAGGATCGCCAGCGACAATACCCGCGCAAACCGCGAGATCTGCCGGGTCAACGGCGTGCTCAACACCACAACCCGTGACAACATGGCACCGATTCGCCCGATCTCGCTACGGTCACCTGTTTCGACGACCAGACCCAGCCCCTGTCCGAAGGTAACCAGCGTGCCCGAATAGGCCAGGTCGAATCGATCGCTCTGTTCGGCATCGGCCGGCACCGGCGCGATCGACTTTTCCACCGGTACCGATTCCCCGGTGAGCATGGATTCATCGATGCGCAGGTTGTGGACATCGAACAAGCGCAGATCGGCGGGTACGCGGTCGCCGGACTGAATCACCACGACATCGCCCGGCACCAGTTGCTGTGCCGGGATGGTCAGACGCTGCTCCCCGCGCACCACCATGGCTTGTGGTGAAAGCATGTTGCGGACCGCTTCCAGGGCGCGTTCCGCCTTGCCTTCCTGGGCGAATCCGATCACCGCATTGATGATCACCACAGCCAGTATGACCGCAGTGTCGACCCAGTGTCCCATGGCCAGCGTTACCGCCGCGGCCACCAGCAATACCATGATCAGTACATTGCGAAACTGTTCCAGCAGCCGTGTCCATGCCGAACGCGACGGCGGCGGGGTCAGCAGATTGGGACCATAGCGGGCGCTGCGGATGCGAATCTCATCATCACTCAGACCGCCCGGGGTACTGTCCAGCTTGCCAAACGCGTCCTTGACCGCGATCGTGTGCCAGGGCTGCGCAGCCGGTGTGTTCCTGGCGGTGTTGCCAGACGAATCGGTCATGACTACGTCATGCTGCTACGCTTGAATGGTAGACGGGCACAGGGTTCGGCACGACATGTACAATTTTCCACAGCGTTCCTGGCGTGGCCGATCCCGCTCATGTGCGGCAAGGTTGTTGGTGGCTCTGGTGGCGATCGCGGCAACAACACCGGCTGCGGCTTTCTTCTGTTTGTCGTTCGGCGGCAGCAACCGGGCGATTGGCGGACCGTTTGCCCCACCACCCCCGGCATGGCTGTACCCTCGTTATCCGGTCGCAATGCCGGTAGCGCCGCCCCGACCGCGGCCGCGACCGGTGCAGAGCGGTTTCAACCCCTGGGCAACGGTGCCCGCGGCACCGGTCACCACACCACAGACCGGAAAACCCACCGGATTCCGACCCACAAGCCAACCCTGATTCAGATCGGCGTACAGGCTCCGAACATGACGAAACCGACGTCCGGCCCGGACGCGGATGCCGTGAGCCTGCCATTGTCATCGTCGATGGCGAAGGTCCAGCCCACACCGTCCGGTTGTGCCGTGGTGGTGGCCTCCACTCCCTGCAGTATCAAGCGGCCGTTGATGCTCTCCATGTACTTGATCGGACTGCTGCGCTGCCGACCGCTGGCCTCGGTGGTGCTGAGCACACCGGCGGCGGTATCGATGCGAAAAAACACCGGTGAATTGATCTCCTCCGGCAACACTGCGACGCACTCCAGCCCGCGTACGCACTCCTGCACCTGCATCACTGCGCACAACAACACCGGGCGATCGCCTGCCGCGCCCGCAACCGGCGGCGAGACCGCGAACACCGTAGCCACACTCAACAAACCGAACATCACAGCTGACGCTCTTTTCATGATCATCCTCCCTTACTTGACGGTGTAACCACGGCCTTCCAGACAGGCCGAGTAAGCACGGTTGTAGTTGCTGCGGCCTTGGTTCTGGGCGGCTGCCTGCTGTTGCTGATGCTGCGCCTGCTGCTGTTGCTGGCGGCTGTTCTGGTCATGCCGCCGCACGCCACCGATCAGGGCTCCCGATGCGGCCCCGATGGCCGCACCCTTGCCGGCATCGCCGGCGATGGCGCCGATGG
Source organism: uncultured Candidatus Competibacteraceae bacterium (assembly GCA_965371945.1). Lineage (GTDB taxonomy): Bacteria > Pseudomonadota > Gammaproteobacteria > Competibacterales > JAHEDQ01 > CBDVAK01. The sequence continues at coordinate 14,392 of CBDVAK010000031.1, read as the reverse complement.
CAAGGCCACCGAGTCCACCACGCACCGCACCACGCCCGACACCACCGACCTGTTCTTCCTGGGCCGGTGCAGGAGCGCCGCTGCCCTGGGGACGGGAAGGATCGTAGCCGGTGTTCTGGCTGGCCCACTGGTAGCAAGCATACTCATCCTTGCTCTGCTGTTCGGCATTTTGCCCATTCGCCGGATATACGAAGACGTCCTGTGCCTGGGTCACGCCAAATACAGCCGTGGCGCACAATATCACCGCCCCCGGAATTCCAATTGTTTTCATCATCGTGTTTCCTCCGTATACAGTTACACCCGTCGACTACGGATGATAGCGGCTTGTTGCCATCACTTTCCATGGTCACAATCGCCGGGTGTACATTGTCAAAGTGGTTGGGGACGCAATGCCGGTGACCGCATGCGGTCCGGGCAGGCCAAACACACCACGGCCACCTTCACTGAGGTCAGCGGCGGACGCTGACCTCGAGGCGGAGATCATGTTTGACGACGAGCGCAGCACCGACCGGCAACGGATGTTGTGGGAGATTGCCGAGGAAGTGCAGTTTACCCGCCATGCCATCGGCCGAAACCACCTCGACCCACGGGTGATGTCGGCCATGGCGGCCGTACCCCGACATTACTTCGTGCCCGCGCACCTGCAGGCGGCGGCCTACGACAACGGCCCGCTGCCGGTGGGTCACGGACAAACCATCTCCCAGCCCTATATCGTCGCGCTGATGACCGACCTGCTCAAACCACGCAGCGACCACGTCGTTCTGGAAATCGGCACCGGCTGTGGATACCAGGCTGCCGTGCTCGCACAACTGGTGGCACAGGTCCACAGTGTGGAGATCATCCCCGAACTGGCATCCGCGGCCGAACAAAGGCTGGCGACACTCGGTATCGGCAATATCAGCGTACACACCGCCGATGGCTTTCACGGTTGGCCCCCCGCGGCTCCCTACGACGGCATCATCGTCACCGCCGCGGTGGCTTCCGAACCGACCGCGCTGCTGGCACAACTCAAACCGGGAGGAGCGCTGGTACTGCCGCTGGGGGAGCCCTTCCAGGGTCAGCAACTGACCGTGCTGGAAAAGAACAGGCATGGCGCCGTGCAGCACCGGCCGGTGCTGCCGGTCATGTTCGTTCCGTTTACACGCCAGCACACCGATTGAGTAGTTTTCAACAACTCGGGGCGATGCGGGTGGAGCCATCACGGTACGGGGTCTTCGGCTGGTTGCGTACGTTCCCGCCTGGGGTCTGTGACAGGCGCCTTTCCAAGACCACTTCTTCGATCATGCTGGTGCCGGCGATGGTTGGCACTGCCGAATTACCGGGATGAGCTACTCGCCAAGGTAGCAAATTTTACCGATCCGTAAATCAGTCTTTTCGATCAACTGATGAAGTCACCATATTGCGATGCAAGGAATCGGTAGTGGTACTATCGTCCCCGGCGGGCAGGCAGATCGATTCGAACACTATGATCGATAGAAAATCCTATGACTTCATCGTTATCGGCGCTGGTTCGGCCGGTTGCGTGCTGGCCCACCGACTCAGCGAGGATGCGAACACCCGTGTGCTTCTGATCGAAGCCGGGGGCGATGATATGAACATGCTGATCAAGATGCCGGCAGCGGCAGCGGTCGCAGCACGCGATGACCGTTTCGGCTGGGGTTATATCGGCGAACCCGAGCCCCATCTCAACGGCCGCCGGATTACGGTGGCACGCGGCCGGGTCCTCGGTGGTTCGTCGTCGATCAACGGCATGGTCGCCAACCGGGGCAATCCTCGTGACTACGATAGCTGGGCCGCCGAGGGCCTCGATGGCTGGTCCTATGCGCATTGCCTGCCTTACTTCAAAAAGCTGGAAACCTTCAGCGGTGGCGCCAGCCCGTGGCGAGGCGGCGATGGTCCCCAATACATTGAAACCTGCCCGGCCGACCATGTCCTGGATCAGGCCTTCCTCGCCGCGGGTCGCGAAGCCGGCTACCCGTTCAGTGAAGATCAAAACGGTGAGTTCCACGAAGGATTCCATGTCGCCCAGAGCTTCACCCATCGCGGCAAACGCTGGAGTACCGCCGACGGTTACCTGAGACCGACCCTGGCACGCGCGAATCTGACGCTGATGACCCGGTCATTGGTCCATCGCGTCATCTTCAGCGGCCGACGCGCCGTCGGTGTCGAAGTTGAGCACGCGGGCCGGGTCGAACGTGTTGAAGCCGAACGCGAGGTGTTGTTATCGGCTGGCGCAATCAACTCTCCCCAGCTACTGCTGCTATCCGGTGTCGGTGATCCTGCGCATCTCGACGCACACGGCATACCCGTAACCGCCGAAGTACCTGCCGTCGGTCATCACCTGCAAGACCACCTGATCGTGTCGATCCAGTACGCAACCCCCCGTCAGGGCATCTCTCCCGCACATCGTTTCAAGGGACTGGGGCGATGGCGTATTGGCCTGGAATGGATGCTGTTCAAGTCCGGGCTCGGCGCTTCGACCTTTTGCGAGACGGGCTGTTTCTTCAAGAGTTCAGCTGACGCCGCCTATGCCGACCTGCAGCACGAGTTCTATCCAGTGGTCGCCCAAATGGGCGAGCCTGACAGCAATGTCGCCGAAGGCTTCATGTTTTCCATGGGCATCATGCGCCCCGAGAGCAGAGGCCGTATCGCACTCAAATCAGCCGACCCGAGCGCCCACCCGTCGATGCTGTTCAACTATCTCGATACCGAGGGCGATCGCCGGGTGATGATCAACGGCCTGCATCGTACTCGTGAGATGGCCGCCCAACGAGCCTTCAATGATCTGCGCGGAGTTGAATTGTCTCCCGGCGTCGAGGTCCAGAGCGATGCCGAGATCCTGGCCTGGTTCGCCGCCGAGGGTACCACCGAGTTCCACCCCTGCTCGACCTGCCGCATGGGAGTTGACGACGATGCCGTTACCGACGCTGAGGGTCGTGTTCACGGTGTCGACGGTTTACGTGTGGTCGATGCCTCCATCATGCCGCACAATGTAACCGCCAACCTCAACGCGCCGGTCATCATGATTGCCGAAAAACTTGCCGACGCAATCGTCAGCTGAGCGTCAATGGCTTGCGGATACGCCTCCCGGCAGCGTATTTCCTTACAGGGCCCACGAGCATTACCATGGCCACCCACGGGACAGCAGTTCCCGGTCGCCAGACTACGAGCAACGGATCCAGAGATGACGAAAATCCAGAAAACCGTGTCACCGGTGGACGGCTCCATCTACACCGAAAGACCGCTGGCCGACGCCCACCAGATCAGCGCGACCCTGGCGCGAGCCGCCCGCGCGCAGCAGGACTGGAAACAGACCTCGATTGCCGAACGCGCCGCCCTGTGCAGCCGCTTCGTCGATGAATTCGTGTCCCGCCGCGACGCGATCGCCGAGGAACTGAGCTGGCAGATGGGACGGCCTATCAGCGCCGCCCCCGGCGAGATCGCAGGTTTCGAGGAACGCGCCCGTCATATGATCGCGGTCGCCGAAGCGGCACTCGCGGATATCGAGGTGGCCGACAAACCGGGCTTCACCCGCTTCGTGCGACGCGAACCGCTGGGCGTCGTACTCACGGTCGCGGCCTGGAACTACCCCTATCTGATCGCCGTCAACAGCGTGGTGCCGGCAATCATGGCGGGCAACACCGTGGTGCTCAAGCATTCCGCGCAGACACCCTTGTGCGCGGAGCGCTTCGGCGAGAGCTTTGCAGCCGCAGGCTTGCCGGACGGCGTCTTCGAATACCTGCACATGAGTCACGAGGGTGCCCGGCAGGCGATACAGGACCCTCACACCGCCTTTGTGGCGTTCACCGGTTCGGTTGGCGGAGGGCACGCTATCCAGGATGCCGTGGCGACCCGCTTCATCGGTGCCGGTCTGGAACTGGGCGGCAAGGATCCCGCCTATGTGCGCGCCGATGCCGACCTGCAGCCTACCGTGGAGAGCCTGGTCGATGGCGCGTTCTTCAATTCCGGACAATCATGCTGTGGCATAGAACGGATCTATGTTCACGAGGCGGTCTACCAACCCTTCGTGGAGGCCTTTGTCGAGCAGGTCCGGCAATATCGGCTGGGCAATCCACTGGATCCCGAAACCACGCTGGGACCGATGGTACGCAGTTCGGCAGCGGCGTTTGTACGCGCCCAGATTCATGAAGCCGTGACGGCAGGCGCGCGGCCCTTGATCGACGCAGGCGGATTCGCGGCCGATCGCGAAGACAGCCCCTATTTGTCCCCGCAGGTGCTGGTCGATGTCGACCACGGCATGCGGGTCATGACCGAGGAGAGCTTCGGGCCGGTGGTCGGTATCATGAAAGTGGCATCCGACCAGCAGGCGGTGACGATGATGAACGACAGCGTCTTCGGGCTGACCGCATCGATCTGGACCAACGACCTGGAAAGCGCCCTGACGCTGGGCCCGCAGGTCGAAACCGGGACCTGGTTCATGAACCGTTGCGACTATCTGGATCCGGCGCTGGCCTGGGTGGGTGTCAAGGATTCAGGCCACGGCTGTACACTTTCCAGCGTCGGGTACGAGTATCTGACACGTCCGAAGTCATTTCATCTTCGCAGCCGTTTCCAGTAGATTCGGTACCCGATACGCCGCCGGGCATGGTGGGTGAACCGAGCTCGAGAGACCGTACCCGTCCCGGCATCTCCCCGGACTCCTGGAATCGACAACCTGGTGACCCCTCAGATGAGCAACAACAACAATCTGCAAGGCAACTGGAACTTCCCCACCGCGATCCGCTTCGGGGCCGGGCGTATTTCCGAACTGCCTGCGGCCTGCCGCGAACTGGGCATGCGCGCTCCGCTGCTGATCACCGACGAAGGGCTCGCGGAACTGCCAATGGTGCGCTCGGCCATAGACAGTTGCAATGATGCGGGGCTGAACTGCGGACTCTACTCCGATGTCCAGGGCAACCCGGTGGAAGCCAATGTCAGCGGTGGCGTCAAAGTCTTTCATGAGGGCAACCACGATGGCGTCATCGCTTTTGGAGGCGGCAGCGGACTGGATGCCGCCAAGGCGATCGCGCTCATGGTGGGCCAGGATCGCCCAATCTGGGATTTCGAAGATAGTGACGACTGGCACACCCGTGTCAACGTCGACGGCATGGCCCCGGTGGTGGCAATACCCACCACGTCAGGCACCGGTTCGGAAGTCGGGCGTTCCTCGGTCATCACCGATACCCGTGATCACACCAAGAAGATCATCTTCCACCCGCGCATGCTGCCGGCTATCGTCATCGCCGACCCGCAACTGACTGTCGGGCTGCCGCCGCACATCACGGCAGCGGTCGGTATGGATGCCCTGTCCCACAACCTGGAAGCCTTGTGCAGCCCGCTCTACCATCCCCTGGCCCAGGGCATCGCGCTCGAAGGTATTCGCCTGGTCCGGGAATGGCTACCCGTGGCGTGCCAGGATGGCGCCAATCTGGAAGCCCGTTCACACATGATGGTGGCATCGAGCATGGGTGCCACCGCGTTTCAAAAGGGACTGGGCGCTATGCACAGCCTCTCCCATCCCTGCAGTGCCGTACTCAACACCCATCATGGCCTTACCAACGCCGTGTTGATGCCCTACGTGCTGGAATTCAACCGCGCCGCCATCGAACCGCTGACCGCATCGCTGGCCCGCTATCTGGGGCTCCCCGATGGTGACTTCGAGTCGATACTGCAGTGGGTCATCGCATTGCGCAAGGAAATCGGTATCCCGCACACCCTGGCCGACATCGGCGTTACCGAAGACCGGATCGTGGCGTTCGCGGCAATGGCTGCGGTGGACCCCACCGCAGCCACCAATCCAGTTCCATTGAACCCGGACAATTGTGCCCGCCTCTACCGTCGCGCGATTCGCGGCGAGTAGTTTGTTGTCGCGAAGATTGGCGACGTGACGGCTGGCCGGGCAGATCAAAACATAATGTCTAGGGGAAACCCACGTACGCGCTCTCGGCGGGTTGGTAGTTGTACATCCAGCCCATCGCGTCGAGCGTGCTGGTTATCAGACCACTGGCGGTGATACGGCCCAAACCGCCGCTGAGACACCAGCATTCGCCATAATGCTCGACGCGGTCACGGCGGCCGCCCGGCACGCGCAGAATCGACGGTACCGGTTCCCCGCTATGCACCCCGGCGTTGCTGTCGGTGGAATGATCCCCCGACACTGCCACGATAAGATCATCGCGAACCAGCAGATCCCGCAGCGCTGCGTCGATCCGTTGCAACACATCGCGCTTGCCGACCGGATCCCGGTCATGGGCACAGATGTCGGTCGCCTTGATGTGCAGAAACACCAGGTCGTGGGCCTCCAGGGCCACCCGGGCCGCCGTGCACTTGCCTTCAAGGTCGGTGTCGCTGAGTGCGGTAAACCCGGGTTTTGAAATCACCTCGAACCCAAACAACTTGCCGAGCCCAAGCACGGTGCATTCGCCTGCGACCACGGCAGCACTCAATCCGACATGGTTGAGCAGATTGCGGCTGTGCTGGAACTTGCCGGCACCGCGGGTCAGGATTCCGGTCGCCGGCAACAGCCCATGCCCGATACGCTCGCGATTGAGCGGATGATCGCGTAATAAGCCGTGGACCTCCGCGACCATTTTATTGAGCGCTGCCGCGGTCCGTGTCTGAGCGCTGTCGTCTGCGACCCAGGGTTCACACTGCTGCACCCAGGCTGGTTTGACCCGACCGCCGGGGTCGGTATCGCTGATGGCTCCGGAAAGACCGACACCGCGCAGGCGAACGACCGCGCGGTGCTGGGTGCCAGGGTACAGCGAACCATGGATTCCGTCGCCCAGGTCGATTTCCCCCACTGCCTCGCAGAGCCGCTCGGTACCCTCGCTGATGCGACCCGCGCGCCGGTCGCGCACCCGCAATCCTCGTCCGTTGGGTTCCAGAGTGGCGAAATTGGCCCGCACAGCCACATCCCCCGGCGCCAACGGCACACCGATGCCCAGCGCTTCCACCGGACCCCTGGACAAGCGGGCGGCATCGACCGGCACCAGACCCATCAGCAACGAGGTACCGGTATGGGTGTCGACGGGAACCCCGACCGCCAACGGATCGACCATTCCGCACAGGCCCTGTTTCGCCAGGGTATCCAGCGCCGGCGTGCGTGCAGCCTCCAGGGGCGTCGCGCCATCCAGATGCGGGCTGGGCAGATCGCCAATACCATCCAGGACAATTACCAGACCCTTGCGGTGAAAAGGCACGGCCGCTATTCCCCCGCAACCCGCAGCACCTGCTGCTCGCGTGCCACGGCATCCAGTATGATCGTCAGGATCTGCTGTGCAGCCACCTGTTTGTCGTCATTCGAGATCACCGAAATGCCCGCGACGTCCGCCTCCGAGAGCAGCGTGGACTGCAGGCTCCAGACAGCGTCGAAATTCTCCAGATAGCGATGGGCGCCGCGTTTTCGCGCCTCCTCGCCACGACCTTTGAAGCGCGCCTGCAATGCCTCCGGATCCAGCACACCGAGCATCACCAGTACCACTGTCATGTCGGCTTCCGGCGGCACCAGTTGCAACAACTCGGAACCCACATGTACGCCTTCGAGTATCAGCGACACACGCTCGTTGGCAGCACGGCGAATAACCGCCTCACAAGCCACCGAGACATGCTCGGCCTGAGCCCGGTAGCCATCCGCAACCATGGCGTCGAAGTCCTGGGCAATTCCACCCTGTCGCGGCAGTACCTGCCAGGCACCAAACGACGAAGTATGCAGCACTGGAATCAAGCGCTGCGGCACCATCATCCGCATCACTTCACGCAACATGTCGGTGGACTGGGTGCGCACGATATCGAGATGACCGGCAAGTTCCGAGGCAATCGTGCTCTTACCACAGCCGGAGGTTCCGCCGATCAGCAACAACAGCGGCCTGCCGCTGTTGGCGAACTGCAGCCATAGCCGATACCTGGACTCAACTTCAGCACCCAGCGAACGACGCAGGTAGCGAGCCGTCAATTCTTTCAGCGCACGGGAGCGGACTTCCGTCTGGCCGCGGTCGACATAGTGCTGATAGATGGCGTTGGCAATACTGCCGACCTGTTCCGCGCCGATCCCGCTGGATTGCAGACAGCGCCCCAACTGGGAGCGTGAAAATGCACTGGCCTGTCCTTCCGGGCAGATGACGGTCAGGTTCGGATGTCTGGCACGCAGATGCTCGTAGCGTTCCGCAATCTGTTCGCCAAAATCCTTGCGCAAATGTTTGACCACCCGTTTGTGGATGACCTCGGTGGTGGTCTCGCCGTCATCCTCGCGATCGCCGAGTTCGTCACGGATTACCGAGGCCAGGCTGTAGGCCTGATCGAAATCCAGACCCGCATCCTGCAACGAGCGAGTCAGGATTCCGCGTAGAAACGGTACCGGATCACTGTCGCGGTCATCGAAAACCTGGAGCTTTGCCATACCACCATCAACTATTGCGGACCACCCGATCGTTATCATACCCGCCGGCCACATGATTCCGCCATGATTGCGCACCGGCGCGCGAGGACGTGGACATCCGGGTAGAAACGCGGGCTAACGCGGCAAGCACAAGAAAGCCGGGGCGCGAACCATGACGATTTGCAACACCCTGGCACCACACAAACAGCCGATCTGGCCTTGACGACAGCGGGTGTGGCTTCTATTAGTTGAGTAGTGTCAGGGCGACGTCGGTCGTCCGTGGCCCATAGAAAACTTGAACGAAAACTACCGCCTGTGATCTGAGAGGACTGTTATGATCAAAAAACCCTATGTAGAACAGGGTGTTACGAGACGCGGATTTTTGAAGGGCAGCGCCGCGGTGGGAGCCACCGCCGCGGTCGGCCCATGGGTCATCAGCCGCAAGGCGCTGGCCTCGTCCGGTGAAGTAAACATTATGATGTGGTCAGACTATCTGCCACCCGAGTTCCTGCAGGCTTTCAAGGACAAGACCGGTATCACGGTCAACTACACCGGAATCGGCTCCAACGAGGAGATCATCAACAAGATGAAAGCCACCAAGGGCCGTGGCTTCGATCTCGTCAGCCCCACCAACATGCGTTCACCGCAATGGATCGAACTCGGTCTGCTGCAACCTTTCGACTACTCGCGCATCACCAACCTCAAGAATGTGAACCCGGCCATGCTCATCGTCGGCGACGAGGAATGGAATTTCGACGGCAAGGGCTCACACTGGCTGCCCCACATTTGGGGCACCGAGTCGGTCGCATGGCGCACCGATGAGTATTCCCCCGAGGGCGGAGTCCCCAGCTATGGCAACGTCTGGCAGCCCGAGGTCAAAGGCAAGACCATGATGCGTCCGCACTCAGGGATGCTGGGCGCAGGTCTGTATCTGGAAACCACTGGTGTGCTGGACCCGGGCGCCATGAAAAACGCCTACAACGATGAGGAGACCATGCGCAAGACCTGGACCGTGGTTACCGACTTCTGCGTCAAGAACAAGGACCAGATCAAGCTGTTCTGGAACGACGCCGACAGCCAGAAAAATGGCTTCCTGACCGAGGGCGTAATCGTGGGTCAGACCTGGGATGGCCCGCCTCTGGCCATGAAATCGGAAGGCGAGCCGGTGACCTATCAGGCTGCCAAGGAAGGTGCACTGGCCTGGGTGGACGGCATGGCACTGTCTGCCGGTGCCGAGAACATGGACGAGGTCTACGAGTTTCTGAACTTCGCATTCCAGCCGGAGCCTGCCGGCAAAGCCATCGACAAGCATGGCTACAACTCGGCCATACTGGGTGCCGATCAGTATGCCAGCGACCAGTACAAGAAGAACTTCGGCGAGGCCTATCCGGGCGATGCGCTGGCCAATCTTTGGCCCTGGCCCAAGGAGCCACAGTGGTATGCGGACGTGCGTACCGAGTTCCGCAACCGATTTGTCAGCGCCTGACGGCGAGCGGCAGTAGATGTGGTGTCCCCGGGGGTTGTGCCCCGGGGCTGCCGGCTCCGGGCACAACGATTGGCTACAGCCTTGATACACGGATAGCTTATGAGCGCTGATGTACAGCTCGACGATGTCTGGATCCGTTTTGGCGATTTCGTCGCCGCACGCGAAGCCAACATTCATATCCAAAGTGGTGATTTTTTCAGTTTTCTGGGTCCCTCCGGTTGTGGCAAAACCACCCTGTTGAGAGCGGTATCCGGGTTTCTGGAACCGAGCCAGGGACGGGTGCTGATCGGCGGCAAGGATATGGCCGGCATCGGCCCCAACAAACGCCCCACCGCCCTCATATTTCAGAATCTGGCACTGTTCCCACTCATGACCGTTTGGGAAAACATCAGCTTTTCTCTGGAGGTGCGCGGCGCCGGCAAACAGGAACGGCGCAAGAAAGCCGATGAACTGCTGGAATTGATCGCGCTGCCCGACCAGGGCGACAAGATGGTCGGTGAACTTTCCGGCGGTCAGCGCCAACGTGTCGCCATTGCCCGCGCGCTGGCGGCAGAACCCGATGTGCTGCTGCTCGATGAACCGCTGTCGGCGCTGGATCTCAAATTGCGTCAGCACATGCGCACCGAGCTGCGCGCGATCCAGCAACGTGTCGGGATCACTTTCATCTACATCACCCACGATCAGGGTGAGGCTCTGACGATGTCCGATCACGTCGCGGTGATGTCAGACGGAGTGATCCAGCAGGTCGCCGATGGCACCACTATCTACGACGACCCGGAAACCGCGTTCGTGGCTTCTTTCGTGGGCGAGAACAATCTGTTGTCGGGCAAGGTCAGCGAGGTATCCGACCAGGGTGTGGTGGTGGACACGGCGGTCGGGCCGATCCGGGCACGCATGTCATCCGCGGCCGGGAGCAGCAAGCTCGAGCGCGGTGGTGAAGCCTACGTGTTCGTGCGACCGGAGTCACTGAGATTCGCCGAAGACGGGGCCAGCGATGAAAACAACATCGAGGCCACGGTCGTGCAACAGGAATTCGAAGGCAATCTGTGGCTGATTTTTCTGGAACTGGTGGACGGCAAACGAGCGGTGATGACGATGATCAACGACGGCCAGCCGAGCCGTCACCAGCCCGGTGAAAAAACCCGCATCAGCTTCCCTGCACGTCTGGCCGTGGCACTGCCACAAGGCCCGCTGGCAGTGGAGTGAGCACATGAATCCCCTCGCCTGGACACGGGACTTCTTTGGCCGCAACGGCGTCGTTCTGTCACTGATGCTGCTGGCAGCAGTAACCTTCTGGGTGGTATTCCTGATCGTGCTGCCGCAACTGTTCATGTTGGATTTTTCCTTCCGCTTCAACCTGCCACCCGCCAAGATCGGTGGCCCGGAAGACATCTACACCCTGTCCCACTACCGGCACCTGGTGTTGGGCAGTCCCAGCAACCCGGATCCGTTCAACGTAGTCGATCTGACGGTGTTCGCTCGCACCATTCTGGCCGCTGTGTTCGTGACCATCTTCGACCTGGTGCTGTGCTATCCGATCGCTTTCTATCTGGCCAAGGTCGCCAAAGGCGGTGGCGGCAGACTGATGGTGCTGTCGCTGATCGTACCGTTCTGGGTCAACGAGATACTGCGTGCTTTTGCATTTCGCATCCTGCTGGGCAGCACAGGGGTGGTGAACAGCTTTTTCATGTGGCTGGGGTTCTGGGATCAGCCCATTGATTTCATACGCGCCGACATTGCTCTGTATGCGGGACTGGGCTATGCCTACATCCTGTTGATGATCTTCCCGATCTACAACGCCATCGAAAGCCTGGACAGCAACCAGATCGAGGCAGCGCGGGATCTCGGGTCGCCCTGGTGGCGCATCCACTGGCGGGTGGTTATACCGTTCGCCAAACCGGGCATCACTTCCGGCTGCACCATGGTATTCATGCTCTCGGCAGGTGCATTGGCCGCACCACAGATACTCGGCGGTCCCAGCAGCCTGTGGTTCACCCAGATCATCTACCAGTGGTTCAACACCGGCGGTAACTGGCCCCGCGGCTCCGCCTACGGAATCGTGCTGCTGGTCGTCTGTATCATCTTCGTGCTGGTCGTCATGCGCTTGTTCAAGGTGCGGTTCGGGGAGATCGGCAAGTGAGGTCCGATACCTTCCTGCGGCTGTTCATATGGTTCTATATCCTGCTGTTCTTCGGTTATCTGTTCGGCCCGCTCATCCTCATGAGCCTGACTGCGTTCAATAGTTTTCCGTTTCCCCGCGTATCACCCTGGGAGTGTCTGACCGTCGAGTGGTTCAGCGTGCTCAAGAACGATGCCACCCTGATGACCGGGCTCAAACACAGCCTGGTGATCGGGCTCGGGGTGGTCGCGCTGGCCGTGCCGATGGGGTTGGCCGGGGCCCTGATGCTCACCCATGTCGGAAGGCGGGTGCGCCCGATCTACTACACCATCGTGATCTCACCGATCCTGGTGCCGGGCGTGGTGCTGGGCATATCGACTTTGATCTTCTGGGACCGCATCGGCACCATGTTCAACGCCGACTACAACTCGGTGTTCTACGACGGTACTTTCCTGACCATCCTCGGCCAGTCGACCTTTATCGCCGCCTATTGCATGCTGATTTTCATATCCCGCCTGGAGCGCTTCGATACCGCGCAGGAGGAAGCGGCACTGGATCTCGGCGCCACCCATGTGCAGGCCTTCCGCAAGATTCTGCTGCCTTTCCTGAAGCCGGCGATCGCCTCCGCCGCGGTACTGGCATTTCTCGCCTCATTCGAGAATTACAACACCACAGTCTTTACCATCGTGGCCGACAGCACGCTGACCACGGTGCTGGCCAGCAAGGTACGCTACGGCATCAACCCGTCGATCAGTGCCCTGGCGGTAGTCATCGTGGTGCTGACCCTGATCGGGGCCATCATCCACGAAATGATGCGGCGGCGCGAAGCCGCTGCCGAGCGCGCCGCTGCACTGGAGTCGATTGGCGCACCGAAGGCACGGATTCGCAAAGCCGCCAAGACCGGCAACCCGGTAGTCGCCATGGTGTTGGTCATATTTGTCGCCGGTCTTGGTACCTTGTGGGTATCCGGCAGTGTCGGCGTGGAAGAGTGCAAATCCCGGGTTGCGGTGGAAAAGCGTCTGGCAGTTGAGAAAAAGGTCAAGGCACGCCGGACCCTGGACATGTTCCGCGGTGCCCGTCCCGGAGCGCAAAAAGCACCGCAGTCGGAACAACCCAAAGAGCGTCAGCAGGCACCGGGTACCGAAGGCTATCAGAATATTTTCGCACCCGGCAATCTCGAGGGGCAGGCCGGTTCGAAAGCACCCGAGCCTGACCAGCAAGAGAACGAGGCGCCGGACACCAAGGGCTACCAGAACATCTTTGACCCGGGCAACCTCAAGGGGCAGTCCGGCACCGACTGAGTATTCAAGGTGGGCCCTGGTGACGGAACAACGAGCGCTGACAGACTCCCCCGGGCGGTGGAATGGCGTGATGGCCAGCTCTACCTGCTCGACCAAACCCGCCTGCCCTTGGAAACCGTGTCAGAAAGACAGGATACGGCGGCCCAGGTATGGGAGTCGATACGCGCCCTCAAGGTTCGTGGCGCACCCGCTATCGGCATCGCCGCCGGATATGGCCTGTGCGTCGCCCTGCGCGACCACACCGACCTGTCTCGTGACCAGTTCCTGGCCCGGCTGGACGAACAGGCCCGCTATCTGGACAGTGCGCGCCCGACTGCCGTCAACCTCGGTTGGGCGCTGCGCCGCTTGGCCCAGCGAGCGCACCGTGCAACCAGCAATGACGCGGCCGGCCTGTATCGGGAGCTGGTCGAGGAAGCCCGCGCGATCCACGACGAGGACAAGGCGCTTTGCCGCGGCATGGGTGAACACGGCGCCGGCCTGATCACTGAAGGCGCCGGGGTGCTGACCCATTGCAACGCAGGTGCGCTGGCAACCTCCGAACTGGGTACCGCCACCGCACCCATGTATGTCGCCCAGGCCCGCGGGGTATCGTTCCGGGTCTATGCCGATGAAACCAGGCCGCTGTTACAGGGCGCACGGCTGACCAGTTGGGAACTGCAGCGATCCGGCATCGACGTCACCCTGATCACAGACAACATGGCGGCGCATATGATGGCGCAGGGGCTGATCGATCTGGTCATCACCGGCACCGACCGGGTCGCCGCCAATGGCGATGTCGCCAACAAGATCGGCACCCTCGGGGTGGCCGTGCTAGCGAATTACTTCGGCATTCCCTTCTACGTGGCATGCCCTTCCTCGACCATCGATCTCGGCACCGCAACCGGCCGGGAAATCCCGATCGAGGAACGCGCGGACGAAGAGGTCAGACAGTTCGGCGGCTGCATCACGTCGCCATCTGACGTCAAGGTTCGCAACCCGGCATTCGACGTGACCCCGAACACTCTGGTGAGCGGTCTGATCACCGAAAAAGGGATCGTCCGGGCACCGTACCAAGAGGCGCTACAGAAACTGTTCAGTTGAGGTATACCCAGTCCAGGCTATCGCGCGAT
>CBDVAK010000030.1:0-19238 GCA_965371945.1 uncultured Candidatus Competibacteraceae bacterium | reverse complement strand
CTTTTGTAGTTTCTCAATAACCCGGGGCAATGCGGGTGCGGGCAGCGCCTTCCAGGACACGCCGTAAATACATCCCTGTAGGCTCGACAGCGGCATCCCTGCCGCTGACGGTCCCGCAAGGCGCCACCCACACCCACCTCACGACCGCCAACGCCCCGGATTATTGAGCAGTTACAAACTTTTCAATAAACCGGGTTATTGAGAGGTTTCTACCCGCCCTGTTGCCTCGTACTCATCGAATTTTTTCCTGGCCTTCAGCACATCGAGGTTGCGGTCGCCATCCTTGATTTTCAGAAGACCGTGGAGTTTTCGGTAGCGGACATAGAACACTCCGTCGTGCGTCTCCTTGCTGATCACACCCTTGGCGCCAACGTCGATGTTATCGCTGTCGGCGAAGGCATAGGGTATGACGATCCGGTCGTCGGCCATTTGCAGCCTGACCTCACCGCTGACATCCTCGGTGGTAAGAGCCTTCTCCAACCAACCATTCCGCCCCCGCTGGTTGGCGATGATCGACACAACCGGTCGGGAGTCGGTCATCTCCAGTTCCGTTTCAAGATCCAGACGGATGGGTTTCCTCCAAACCGCCCTCGCTTTGGTGAACTTGAAGCGGGCCGCCCAGTCCTCGTCATCAAATTCCGCCTCCTTGCCAACCACCCTGACGCGGTCCAGCAACAAAGTCGACCCGGAGATATCGAAGTCCATGTTCTCTGGTATGCCACCGACCAGCTTGATCTCCGCAGTCAACTCTCCCGCGACCTCCTGATCGTCGATGCGGCTGAGCAAGCCATCCGTGACCAGACGTATCGTGCCATCCGCATCGTCTGGTTCGAGCAGGATATCCGCCACCAGGCTGGCTTCACCACTGAGGAACTGCAATGGAGAGTTTTCGGGCAGATACTGGTTGTAGACCGACATGTCGCGAATCTTCGCGGCAGGGATTCGCAGATGCAGCTCCACATCTCCATCCCTGCCTTCCAGGCTCATGCCCCTGCCGACGGCCTGCACTGTGAGGTCGACCGCCTCGACGAAAGCCTGCGGGTCACCTTTGCGGGCGAACCGTGCACCGGTGACGGCCACATCCAAAGTCAGATCGGGAAATTCACCGCCCCGGGTCACCCTGAACCCGGCACTGCCATCACCTCTGACCTCATAGTCCAGCACCTCGACGGTCAGCTCCTGCGGGCTGACGACGAGATGGGTGCCTTTGTCCAGCCAGCCCGAGGATACGACGATATCAGCCGTGAGCGCTCCGCTGCCGCTGATCGCCAGCGCGTAGGGATTCTTCATCAGCAGATTCAACCAGCCGAGATCGGAAATGCTGCCGCTGAGCTTCAGTGTTTCGTCTGCTGATGCAAGCAACGACCTGAATTCCGTTTCCCTCAGCGATTGCGATAGATGTCTGACACCCGAAACCCCTTCATCAGCCTCATCCAGATTAAGGTTGACCGCTCCGCTTTCGATATTGACCTCGGCATACCAGGGGTCCGCATCAGCGCTCTTGTTCGACAGTTTCGCGTCATGCAGTTTGATGTAAGTCCCCGAGACATCGAACTCCCCCGCCCCAAGGGATGGGCTGTCGACCTGCAGCCCCAAATCAAGATTGGTGTCGAAACGCAAGTCCTTGAATCCGACCTCCACATTCTCGGAGGTCAACGAGAGACGGGCGTTGAGTGTCGAGGCGGACAACTCCGCGCTGCCTTGCAGTTCACCCTCACCACCATGAATACTGAACGCCCAACGGTCCGGCAGGAATCGCTGATATGCGCGCAGGTCCGGCACCTTGACCGAAGGAACCGAGACCGCAAGAGTACCCGTCCCGTTCCATTGACCGTCTCGCGGGACGATCCCGGTCGATCCGGTGGCGTTGACCGCAAGACCTTCACCGGTGAAAAACACCGTGCGATCGTTGCTGTCGATCGCATTCAGGCTGCCAAATTGGATGGCGACACGGGTCACGGGATTGTTCTCCGGAACATCGATTTCGATGTCCCCTTCACCTGCCACCCGGTAGTTCAGAAAATCCAGTGTCAGTTCATGTGCGGATACCTTCAGATCCGTGCCGGGCCTCAGCTTGCCCTGATCGGTAACAATGCGGCCATCAAGCTTACCAGCGCCATCCACTAGCATGCCCCGCAGGGCCCCCAGGTACACGTTCAGGAATGCCAGGCTCTCGGTCTCAGCGCTGAGCGTGGCGTCGATATCGAGGAAAGCCAGCGACCTGATACCCTTGTTCTCGCTGGGCACGAAGGGCCGCATCCCGAACTTCCCGTCGATACGCCCCTCGCGCGAAACCTCGCGATCACCATTCAGTATCAATGAGTCCAGCTCTGCTTCCACCCTGCCGTTGCTTACCGACACCGGTCCACCGGGCGCCTGCGCGGACACCGCCGCCCACGCCTCACCGTTCAGGGTAGCCTGTACCTGATACAACCAGATTTTGTGGCTGCCGCTGGCGTATATATCCTCGACCCGCACATCCCAGAGTTTGCGGTCCTTCCTGATCTCGGCCGGTGTCGGCGGGCGGGTTTCCAGCGGCCGACCCTCGATCGGCGGAAAGTACTCGCGAATCCTGGCGAAGTCCTTGTCCTGCCGTGGTCTGGGTCGCAGACGAAACTCGACGTCCACCGCTTCGACCCCGCTCACACGGACCTTGCGCAGCACCAGCGGCAGCAAGTTTATCGATGCGCTGGCAGCGGATGAATCGAACTGCCACTGCTGCCGTGGAGTCTGACCGTTGGCGGAAACCCCCTCCGCGTGGACCCGAAACGGATACCAGGTCCAGGCGCGGTCCCAGCTAACGGCAAACTTGTCTGGTCTGATCCAGTTGATCAGATCCTGCGTGAGGGGGATGTTCAGGGCCGCATTGACCACCAGCAGATAGACGATCTCGAAAGCCACACCGATGATGACCGTACGTTTTAGCAGAGTTTTCATGATGATATTGGACACGATGATAGCCGGGATAACCGGGTGAAGGATAACCGGGTCGAACCAGCACTACCGACTGAAATCATTGGAGATTGCGGCCATTCCGGCACCGATTTCGCTATTAAAAGCTACTATTGGGACCTGAAAATGAGCGCTTGAGCATTGCTTCCACCGCAATTTCGCACTTTGCCCGCAGACAGTCCATTTTTGGGTCAAAATGGGCCGTCTAAGCGCTCAGAAGAACCGTAAATCAACCGAGATTGGCTGAAATTCAACTGCTTGTGTAGGTCCGACCCTCCTCGCCTTGTCGGCAATCCTTATCCGGTCTATGGTACACATTAATATGTAATGTATGTGTATATTTGTTGCTGGAGCTGATGCCATGGAATCAGATACTGTGCGTACCAACATCGTGATGGACAGCAAACTGGTCCAGGCCGGTCTCAAGGCCACTGGGCTGAAGACTCGCCGTGAACTGGTTGATTTCGCCCTGCGTGAACTCCTGCGCCACAAGCAGCAACAGAAACTCCTGTTACTCAAAGGCAAGGTGGCCTGGGAGGGTGATCTTGAAGAGATGCGTACCGGGCGGGGTCAGTGATTCTAGTCGACACCAGCGTCTGGATCGATTTGTTCACGGGCCATGATCTGGCGCATGTTTCCAGGCTGGAACACCTTATCCTCAATAACGAAGACCTTGCCCTGTGCGGCATCATACTGACGGAAATCCTCCAGGGTATTGGTGGTGACACCACGCACCGGCGAGTTCGACGCTATCTTAGTCCACTGATTATGTTGCCAATGCCGGAAGCTGTGTTCGTTCGTGCAGCTGACATTTATCGCAAACTGCGAAAGCAGGGCATCACCATCCGCAAAACCAATGACTGCATCATCGCTGCCACGGCACTCGAACATCACTGCTCACTGCTGCACAACGACAAGGATTTTACATCCATCGCAGAATACTTCCCCCTGAAGATCGTCGAACCTTGATCCTGTTCGTCTTGACTACTTGTTTCATCCATCCCTCCACCCGCTCAAGCCGCCACCGGGTCCGGCCAAAGCGCTGCCTCGAGGAGTAATCAGGCATGAAAGTTGTCATTACCGGAGGCACCGGTTTCCTGGGCCAGACGCTCGCCAGGGAACTCATCGCGCGCGGCGAACTGACAGCGCCGGATGGCAGCCTGCGGGAAATCGACGCCATCGTGCTGTTCGACGTCTCCGCTCCGCCGGTGCGCCCCACGGGGCTGGATGATCGTGTCACCATCGTCAGCGGGGACATTGCCTACCCTGACACAGTGTCCGCCCTGATCGACCGGGACGATATTTCGGTCTTTCATCTGGCCTCCATCGTCAGTGGCCAGGGAGAGGCCGATTTCGACCTTGCCATGCGCATCAACCTGGACGGCGGCCGACTGGTGCTGGAAGCGTGTCGTGCCCGCGCCGCCACACCCAGAGTGGTATTCGCCAGCTCCGTGGCGGTATTCGGTGGAGAGGCCATGCCGGAAGTGGTGACCGACACCACCAAGCCAACACCGCAGACCACCTATGGCATGACCAAGGTCATCGGCGAGTTGATGGTGAACGACTACACTCGCAAAGGATTCATCGACGGGCGCAGCGCGCGACTGCCGACCATCATCGTCCGCCCCGGCAAACCCAATGCCGCAGCATCCAGCTTCTGCAGCGGCGTGTTTCGCGAGCCTCTGAATGGTGAAGCCTGCGTGCTTCCCGTCACCCTCGATACCACCATGCCTCTGCTGGGCTATCGCAACTGCATCAAAGGATTCATCGCCCTGCACGAAACCGAGGGCGACACCCTGGGGGGCGACCGCGCGATCAACCTGCCCAGCTGCGCCTATACGGTGGGCGACATGGTGAGCGCGGTCGAGAGAGTCGCGCAAACCACCGGGCGGATACTGGGGCCGATCAGCGTCACCCGCGACCCGGTCATCGAAGCCATCGTCAGCGGCTGGGCAACACACATGAACTCCGGGCGTGCGCTCGCGATCGGCTGCCCGCAGGACGAGAGTCTCGACCGGGTGATTCTCGACTACATCGAGGATTTTGTGGCTGGCTGAGCGCTATATCAGGTCCGCATCGGTGATGATCTCGACCAACGCCGGGCCACGGTGAGCAAGTGCCTCCTCGAGGGCGGTGTGCAACTGTTCGGCTTTGGTAACACGAGTGCCCTTGCCACCACACAATTTGGCGTATGCCGCAAAACCCGGATTGTGCAACGACGTTTGCCACACTGGCCATTCTCCAGCGCGCTGCTCTTTCGAAATCTTGCCAAGCTGCGAGTTGTTGAGCAGCACATGGGTGATGTCCATGTCGTACTTCACGGCGGTCGTGAATTCCCCCATATACTGGCCAAAGCCACCATCACCACTGATTGATATCACTTTTCTGCCACGATATTCATCCCGGTCCTCGGTTGCCGCCCAGGCGCCCATGGCCGCGGGGAAAGCAAAACCGATCGAGCCCAGATAGCCCGACATCAGAATCCGCTGCCCCTGGCTTTCAAAATAGCGACCGAACGAGTAGGTGTTGTTGCCAACATCGACTGCGATGACGGCATCGGCGGGCAGCACTTCGCCAAGTGCCGCGAACACCAGCGAGGAATTCAGCCCTTTACCGTGATCGTCGCCGAGCCGGGCCTTCTTTTCCTCACGCCAGATTGCCCAACGTTCAACCAACTCGGGGCGTTGATCGACTGTCTCGGGGCGGGTGGGTAACCCGGCACACAGGAGTCTGGCCGTTGTGCCGATTTCGCCCCAGACCGGCACCGTGACCGGATGAAACTTGCCCAGGGTCATCCGATCGAAGTCGACCTGGATGATCGGTCGCTTGGGGGTAATGCCGGTATGGTTCGAAAACGACGAACCGAACGCGAGGATCAGATCACATTCGTTCATGAACCAACTGGCCACCGGTGTTCCGGACCGGCCCAGCACACCGGCCGCCAACGGATGCCGGTCTGAAATCTGCCCCTTGGCCTTGAAGGTGGTCAGCACCGGGGCGTTGATGCGCTCGGACAGCGCGACCACATCGTCCATGGCGTCTCTGGCGCCATAACCCACGATCACGATCGGTCGCTTTGAGCTTCGCATCAGCGCCAGGGCATCGTTGACCACATCCGCAGCCGGAACAATGTCCGGCACCGCAACCCGGCCGCCGGGTCCCGAGGCGGCTGCCGATTCCGCGGCCGGCAAGGTCTGTACATCGTCGGGGAATATCAGATGAGCGACGTCGCGTTCGACCAGCGCATTCTTGCACGCCAGAGTCATGAGCTCTGCGTACTTCGACGTGTGCAACACGGTTTGGCTGAAACGCGCAACAGGTGCAAATGCGGCGGCCAAGTCGATTTCCTGGAATGCACCAGGGCCAAGCACTTGGGCCTCCACTTGTCCGGTCAACGCCAGCACCGGCGCCCGGTCGACTTTGGCGTCCCAAAGCCCGGTCATCAGATTGGTGGCGCCCGGGCCGGCGATGGTCAGGCATGCCGCGGGTTTACCGGTCAGTTTTGCGTAGCCCGAGCAGGCGAACGCCGCGGCGCCTTCGTGGCGGATGCCGTAGTACTTCAAACGACCCGCCTTTTCCTGCAAGCGGAGCGCATCGGCAAGACCGAGATTGGAATGCCCCACCATGCCAAAGACGGTGGTCACGCCCCAGTTGGTCATCGTCTCCGCCATTACGTCGGTGACAGTGGTCGCGTGTGGCACCTCCGCCTCGAGCCCCACATAGATGCCGTCCTCGCGCACCTCCAGCGGATAAAGTCGCTGCCCCGCGTCCTCGTGAGCGCCCGGGGCAAGACCTGTCTTCGGATCAAAATCCCAGCCATGCCAGGGGCAGCGTAACCAGCATTGCCCGGCGGTGCCGATCTCGATGGAACCCTCGCCGAGGGGCCCGCCCTGGTGCGGACAACGATTGTCCATGGCGGTAAACACATCATCGATGTGAGTCAGCGCCAACGACACCGCACCGGCGGTCACCGTCATGACGCGTCCGGCAGGCAGCTCGTCGACAGCCGCGACCCGATACCATTCCAGCTCACGATCATTGGTGCTCATCACGTTGCTCCCACCCCGCCGTAGGCGACACCGCTGAGTTGCGCCATGTCGGTCTTGAAGGTCGTCAGGTCATCTATGGAAAATTCACTGAGATGCCGATGCCCGGCCGCGCGCGCCAGAACGGTCATCAACTCGACCGCGGCTTCAAGAAAACGCGCCAGTCGTTCGGCAGCAATATCGACCGGCAACCGCGCCCGCAGATGCGGCTTCTGGGTGGCGATACCCACCGGGCAATTGTTGGTGTGACAGGCGCGCATACCCAGGCATCCGATCGCCTGGATGGCAGCGTTGGATAGCGCCACCCCATCCGCGCCCAGCGCCAGCGCTTTGGCAAAATCGGCTGGGTGCCGCAAACCACCGGTAATGATCAAAGTCACCGCGGCCGCATCGCAACGATCCAGGTGCCGCCGTGCCCGCGCCAGCGCCGGGATGGTCGGCACCGAGATGTTGTCCCTGAAGATCAGTGGTGCAGCGCCCGTACCGCCACCGCGACCATCCAGAATGATGTAGTCGACACCCACCGCCAGTGCCGCGTCGATGTCTTTCTCAATATGCTGGGCGGACAATTTAAACCCGACCGGGATGCCACCGGTTTGCTCACGAACCTCGGCGGCAAAATCACGAAACTGGCTCAGTTCGGTCCATTCGGGGAAGCGCGCCGGCGAGACCGCCGGTTGGCCTTCGGGCAGTTCCCTGACCTCGGCGATTCGTCCTTTCACCTTGTTGCCGGGCAGGTGTCCACCGGTACCGGTCTTCGCCCCCTGACCACCTTTGAAGTGAAACGCCTGTGTCTTCGACACCTTGTCCCAGGAGAACCCGAACCGCGCCGAAGCCAGTTCGTAAAAGTACCGTGAGTTGGCGGCCTGCTCCTCCGGCAACATGCCCCCCTCGCCGGAACAGATGCCGGTGCCGGCCAGTTCCGCACCCTTGGCCAGCGCCACTTTTGCTTCCTGCGAGAGCGCACCGAAGCTCATATCGGACACGAACAGCGGCAGCGCCAGACGCAACGGCTTGCGGGCGTTCGGGCCGATGACGATATCGGTGCCCACGGGTTCCTCGTCGAGCAGCGGCAGCTTGTGCAGCTGGCCGACCACGAACTGCAGGTCATCCCATTTGGGCAGGCTGTCACGCGGTACCCCCATCGCGGCTGTCGGGCCATGGTGGCCGACTTTGCTGAGCCCTTCGTCCGCGAGTTTACGGATGAACTTGACCTGCGGTTCATCCGCGGTCCCGGTTGGATCCTGGAACACACCCTGATAGGCATCACGCTGATAGGGCTGGGGGTGGTCCGCCGCCCAGCCGGCAATCTCCGCCTCGTCGACGAACACCCGGCCATCCTCCACCCAGGCCTTGAATTTGGGCAAGGTCTCGTTGTTTGCGTACGCGCTGATGCCTGTTTCGAGACGGTAATCCCAACCGTGAACACCACAGATCAGATTGTCGCCCTCGACATACCCATCCGCCATCAGCGCGCCGCGATGCGCGCAGCGCCCGTACAGCGCGGTGACAGAATCGTCGAAGCGCACGATCACCAGATCCACCCCGGAGACCAGCGCGTGCTTCGGCATGCGATCCTCCAATTTGTTCCAGTCCGCTACTGCAACCTTGCTGGTCATGCTTGTTGCTCCTGATCATTTGTTACTCATGATATTTAGTCGATTCGCCGACACTTCGCACGGTTGAGTCTCCGGGCATGCACCCGTCACGGCGACCTTGCCCCCGTACCACAGGGCCCCTGGCATGAGAGTGATGCCGTGAAAGGCGGCGCTGGCGGCCAGGACAAGAACGACGGTGAAGGCGGCGGCGAGCACGAGTCCCTGTTCGATCATCGAAAATCCAGTGTCGGCGTTCAACGTGGTGAATTCGTCACCGATAGATGCAGCCACCGGCGTATGGGTTACAGCCCCGGCTGTGCGAACCACTGTTTGTATGCTAGAACCACTGATGCGGAATGGCCTGGTTCGAAGCCAACAGAGGCGTACATGCAAACCGGCGACATTCGCTCCGAAGACCACCGGGGTCCATGGTCAGACGAACAACTCGTCACCGGGCTGAGGAATGGAGACGAGCGAATTGCGGAAATCATAGTAAGGACATACGGCGGGCGAATGCTGGCGGTTTCGCGTCGAATCCTGCGCGATGAAGCGCTTGCCGAAGACTGCGTCCAGGAGGCTTTCCTCAGCGCGTTTCGCAAGATCGGCGAATTCGAGGGTCGTTCGAGTCTGAAGACCTGGCTGCATCGCATAGTTGTCAACCAGTCGCTGATGAAGTATCGCCGCCAGGCCCGTCTCAATGAGACGCAGATCGACCCATTGCTGCCTGAATTTGACGACAACGAATGTCGTCTGGAAGCGCCCTGGCTGCATCTCGAGACACCTGAAGAAATATTTGGCCGCGAGCAGGCTCGCCAGCATATCTTGCAAAAAATCGATGAATTGCCGGACAGCTACCGTATCGTTCTATATCTGCGGGACATCGAAGAAATGACCACGGGCGAGGTCGCGGACGCGCTGCACATAAGCGAGGCGAACGTCAAGGTCCGTCTGCACCGGAGCAGATCCGCGCTCAAGAAGCTACTCGAGCCCGTTTTGAAAGGGGCGATGAGATGAAAAGCTCTTTTTTGTCGAGGCTGATGACGCGGATCAAGGGTCTGGCATTCCAGCACCTGCCCATGATGATCAGTTGTCGCGAGTTCGAGGCATTCGTGATGGCATATTCGGACGGTGACCTGCCGAACCGACAGCGGATCATTTTCGAGTTTCATCTCAAAATGTGCCGTGAATGTCGCGACTATCTGGCCGCTTATCAGCGCACGATTGATGTCGCCAAAACTGCCTTCGAGGACGCCGACGCACCCGTTCCCGCGGATGTGCCAGAGGATCTCGTCAAAGCCATCCTGGCCGCGCGAAGGAAAGGGGACGCAACCCTTTTGAGGTGATGGTCAGTTTCGGCGGTGGGTGGCCCTTTGTCAGTGGGCTACGGTTTTCGCTCACGCTGCTGACAGGTCTTCATGCCTGTGCACCGAGTCCCGGCAATCAACATCGGCGGTAGCGCTGGGAAGGGCCGCGGATTACCACGAACCGGCTGACCAGCCCGAGCGCGCCCCGCTCCAGCCGCGGATTCCAGCAACTATACTGAACCAGCATCAAGCCTCACTTCCGGAGCATCCGATGCAACGCCCGTGGCTGGTCTTTCTCGCAACCCTGCTTTGCAGCAACCTGGTGTACGCAGAGGTGCTGGAGCATGGCCCGATCAAGGAATGGCCCGTGCCCTGGCCCGGAACCCGTCCTCGGGACCCCTTTGTGGCACCTGACGGGCTGGTCTGGTTCGTGGGTCAAGTCGGCCACTACCTGGCAAGTTTCGACCCGGAGACAGAGAAGTTCCAGCGTTTCGACCTCGAAGACGGCACCGGACCGCACAACCTGATAGTGGCCGCGGATGGCAAGGTCTGGTACGCAGGCAACCGGGCGGCACACATCGGCCGGCTGGACCCGAAGAGCGGTGAGATCACCGAATATCCGATGCCGGATGCAGACGCGATTGACCCGCACACGCTGGCCTTCGATGTTAAGGGCGACATCTGGTTCACGGTCCAGGGCGGGAACTTTGTCGGCCACTTGAAACCGGACACCGGCAATATCCGCCTGGTTGGGGTGTCAACCCCGGGAGCACGACCCTATGGCATTGCGGTGGCAGCAGACGGTCACCCCTGGATCGCGGAACTGGGTTCGAACAAACTTGCGACCGTCGAACCCGGCACATTGACGCTACGCGAGATTCCGCTGCCACGAAAAGAAGCCCGCCCTAGACGAGTCGGAATTACTTCTAACGGACAAGTCTGGTACGTGGACTACGCCGGAGGATATCTCGGCCGCTACGACCCGCAGAGTGGCGAAATTCACGAGTGGCGCGCCCCTTCCGCCAACAAGTCAGGACCCTACGGCATGGCGATCGACGATCGGGACCGTATCTGGTTTGTCGAAACCTGGGTCTCGCCCAACCAGATGGTAGGCTTCGACCCGGTTACCGAGGAGTTTTTTGGCATTACACCAATCCCCAGCGGCGGCGGTTCCGTACGACACATGTATTTCGACCCGCGGACGCGCCAGATCTGGTTCGGAACCGACACCAACAACCTCGGGCGGTTTGAAGTACCTGAATAGCCGGGTGTTTACAGCGCCGGCAGCAGCTAGCCGCTCCCCGGTCGACAAGAGTTCATGCGACGATAGCGATGCGCACATCGAAACCAGACCAACCAAGGCTCGACATGACTGACGAAACAGGCGATCGAACCAACACCGAACATCCGCTGGTTGTTTCGCAGAAGACTCTGCTGGACGAGTCGGGGCTGGCGATGCTCGACCTCGAACAAGCTTTCGGGAGCCTGCTGATTGGCTCAGTCGATGCGGCTGACCTCTACCTGCAACGCTCATGCTCCGAATCCTGGGTATTGGAAGAGGGGATCGTAAAAGACGGTCAGTTCAGTCTCAATCAGGGCGTTGGCGTACGTGCGATAAGTCAGGACAAGCAAGGATTCGCCTATTCCGATGCCATTCGGTTGCCGGCCATGCTGGATGCCTGCCGCGCGGCGCGGTCAATCGTCCGCAGTGGCAATAGTGGTCGCCAGCAGGTCTTGGTCGCGGCTGAGCCCAAACCCCTCTACGCCGGCATCGACCCGCAGGACAGTCTGCCGACAGCGGACAAACTGGCACTGCTGACCCGGGTCGACGCCCATGCCCGTTCCCTCGATTCGCGAGTCGAACAAGTCACCGTCAGCCTCAGCGGCAGCCACGACACCATGCTGGTGGCACGTAGCGACGGCGTTTTGGCGGGTGATGTGCGCCCTCTGGTTCGCTTCAGCGTGTCGGTGATCGTGGAGGCCGGGGGGCGGCGGGAATCCGCATCCTGCGGTGGCGGCGGACGGTTCTCCTACCAGTACTTTCACGAACAAAATCGGGCCCTGGGATATGCGGAGGAAGCAGTGCGCCAGGCGCTGCTGAAACTGGACGCCGTGGCCGCGCCAGCGGGCAGCATGCCGGTGGTGCTTGGGCCTGGCTGGCCCGGCGTACTGTTGCATGAAGCCGTGGGGCATGGACTGGAGGGAGACTTCAACCGCAAGGGCACCTCAGCCTTTGCCGAGCGCATGGGTCAGCAGGTCGCATCCCCGCTGTGCACGGTCGTGGATGACGGCACACTGCCTTCGCGCCGCGGTTCGCTGACGGTGGACGACGAGGGCACCCCGTCCCAGTACACGACGCTGATCGACCAGGGTCGGCTGGTGGGTTACATGCAAGACACCCTGAACGCCCGTCTCATGAACATGGAGGCTACCGGGAACGGCCGTCGCCAGTCTTATGCGCACCTGCCGATGCCACGCATGACCAACACCTACATGCTCGCGGGCCCGCACGACCCGGAGGAGATCATTGCATCGGTGGACAAGGGACTCTATGCGGTCAACTTTGGCGGTGGGTCGGTGGATATCACCTCGGGCAAGTTCGTGTTCTCGGCCAGCGAAGCCTATCTGATCGAGAAGGGCAAAGTAACCAGGCCGGTCAGGGGAGCCACCCTGATCGGCAATGGACCCGAGATCATGACCCGCATCAGTATGGTCGGCGATGATCTGGAGTTGGACCAGGGCGTCGGCACCTGCGGCAAGGAGGGCCAGAGCGTGCCGGTAGGTGTGGGGCAACCCACACTCAAGGTCGATCAACTCACCGTCGGCGGCACCCAGGTTTAGGCGATGAACCACGCCCCCGAGCAAGACCATAGTCGCAACCACGATTCCCTGCCCTCGGAAGCGGAACTCGAACCGCTGGTTCGTTTCGCGCTGGCCCAGGCAAAGAGCCAGGGAGCCGGTTCCGCCGAAGCCCGCGTGGGTGTCTCCCGAGGCCTGACGATCAAGGTGCGCAAAGGCCACGTGGATACCCTGCAGCAGGAACGTGACCAGAGCTTTACGGTCAGCGTGTATGTGGGCCATCGAACCGGGAGTGCAAGCTGCAACCAGTTTGACCGCTCAGCCATACAGGCGGCCGTCGACGCAGCTTGCGCCATCGCCCGGGCCACCTCGCCGGACCCGTTCCAGGGCTTGGCCGATGCTGATCTGATGGCAAAGGATCCACTCGACCTGGATCTCTACCACCCCTGGCAACTGGAACCGAAAGCAGCGATCGAGATCGCGAAGTCCTGCGAAGCCGCCGCGCTCGCTCACGATAGCCGCCTGATCAACTCCGACGGCGCCAGCATCACGACCGGCAGCGCCATACGCTGTTATGGCAACAGCCACGGTTTTCTGGCCGCCACCCGTGGCACCCGACACAGCCTGAGTTGTGTGATGGTGGCCGGCGACACGCAGGGTATGCAGCGCGACCACTGGTATAGCGCAACCCGGGATGCAAAGGATCTGGAATCTCCGGAGGCGGTTGGAGTAGAGGCGGGTCGACGTACAGTGGCACGCCTGGGGTCGGTACCGGTGAACACTGTGACGGCACCCATATTGTTCGAGGCTCCGGTAGCGCGTAGCCTGATCGGCCACCTGCTGGCGGCTGTCAGCGGTGGAAATCTGTACCGGAAATCCAGCTTTTTGCTGGATACTTTGAACCTGCCAGTGTGTGCGCATCACGTGCAAATTCAAGAGCAACCCCACTTGCGCGGCGCGCCGGGAAGCGCAGCTTTCGATCCCGAGGGCGTTGCCACCCGGAACCGCGATCTGGTCCGGAATGGTGTGCTGCAAACCTATCTGCTGGGCAGCTACGCGGCCCGCAAACTCGACATGTGCAGTACCGGGCACGCCGGTGGTGCCCACAATGTCATGGTGCGCTCAGACAATTCAATGGACTTCGAAGCCATGTTGAAATGCATGGGTACCGGGCTGCTGGTTACCGAGTTGATGGGCCAGGGGATCAACCTGGTGACCGGTGACTATTCACGGGGTGCTGCCGGATTCTGGATCCATGACGGCGAGATCCAGCACCCGGTTTCCGGTGTCACCATCGCCGGCAACCTCAAGGATATGCTGACCGGGATCGAAGCGATTGGGGACGATGTCGATCGCAGGGGCAACATTCAGACCGGTGCAATCCTGGTCGGCAAGATGATCATTGCCGGCGCCTGATACGGGGATTCGGCTGCAGTAGCATTGTTGGCGCGCGCCGGATGCCGGGTTCTTCGCGCCTTGATTCCGGCCATGTTGCCTTGCAACCTGCTTCGCTCAGCAGCGTCCCCGGCATTTCACCTGCGGACTTCACTGCACATGGATTTTGCGCTATATGTCGACTATAGTTAACTCTAAAGCTTGTTATGTCGACTTAAGAATACACATCATGCGCAAGTATGCTCTCACGCTCTCAAGCAGCACGCTCGGTGCTCTCAACACCCTGGGAGCCATGATCAAGGCCGCCAGGCTGGAGCGTGGCATGAGCCAGGCAGAGCTGGGTGAACGCTTGGGGATCAGTCGTCACACCGTGATTGCCCTTGAGAAAGGAGCCCCGAAGGTGAGTGTGGGGACGGTATTTGAAGCGGCACATATCGTCGGGATTCCCCTGCTGGCGAACGATCAGCGTGAGTTCAACAAATTGGCCACGTTGGTAGCCAGCCTCACAAGCATTCTTCCCGAGCGTAGGGGACGCGGGAAAGTGGTGTTGGACGATAATTTCTAGCCCGCAGCCCTGTCCAGCGCTTGCGACCAGGTGAAGACTGGACTGGCCGTGTCGTCGGGACGCAGAAAACTGGTGAGATATGCAGGCTGCAACTAAGGCTTTCGTGTGGATTTGGCTGCCTGGCAGATGCGTACCTGTGGTGGCAGGCCGTGTTGAAAAGCATGGCTCCCTGCATCACTTCACCTACGGCCGCTCCTATCGCGAACGCACTAACGCGATCGCCTTGTCGCCATTCGAACTGCCGCTGCAACCCGGCTCCTTCGCACCAACCGGCATGAACACCATTCATTCGTGCTTACGCGATGCCGGCCCCGACGCCTGGGGCCGCCGCGTTGTGGAATACCAGTATCCGAAGCTGGCGGCGGATGAGCTGGACTTCCTGTTATTGTCCGGCAGCGATCGCATCGGTGCACTGGATTTCCAGGCCAGCGCCTCTGAGTACCTGCCAAGAGAATCCGATCATCCCACACTCGATGATCTGCAACGGGCTGCAAAACTGCTGGAAGCCAATCAGGCCCTCCCTCCGGAACTGGATCTAGCCCTGCTGCGCGGCACCAGTGTCGGCGGCGCCCGACCCAAGGCATTGGTCGATCATGATGGTAAACACTTCATTGCCAAGTTCGACTCATCCACTGATTTCTATCCGGTGGTCAAGGTAGAGTACATTGGCATGCGCTTGGGCATTCTTGCGGGACTCACTGTCGCGCCGGTGTCGCTGACCTCCTCCCTGGGTAAGGACGTGTTGATGGTCGAACGCTTCGATCGCATGGGCGCCGCCGCGGGTCACACCCGTCGTCTGATGCTGAGTGGCCTGAGCCTTCTGGAACTGAACGAGATAGAAGCCCGTTACGCCAGTTACGGAGACCTCGCCGACCGAGTTCGCCAGCGATTCAGCAAACCACAGGCGACGCTGATTGAGTTATACCGGCGCTTGGTCTTCAACGTGCTGATCGGCAATACCGATGATCATGCACGCAATCACTCCGCATTCTGGGACGGGCGAAGTCTGAGTCTGACGCCAGCCTATGACATTTGCCCGCAAATGCGTGTCGGGCAGGTGGCGACACAGGCTATGGATGTCGGTGGAGCCGCGGGTAACGCGGCAACGCTGGTCAATGTCCTCTCCGCCCACCGAAAATTCCAGCTGCAGAAGTCCGTCGCCATGGCGACGATCAACCAGTTCATCGCCGTGGTCGAAGACAACTGGGTGAGTGTTTGCGAAGAATCTGATTTGGCAGCAGCCGAACGCAACCGACTCTGGGGACGAGCGGTATTGAACCCATACTGCTTCCAGGGTTGGAAATCCGCATGAGGACCCAATTGCGGAGTCTTGTCCGATCAAAAAGGGTAGCGTCCCCTTTTACCTGGTCGTGCATCATGCTTTTGTTCACGGGGTGCTCGTCCGCTCCGAGGCTCATGCCCACACCGAATATCTACGCCCACGGCGGTCACTATCCCGAGTCCAGCGTCCCCACCAGCTTGAAGAGCAACAGGGTCGACCTGTTGTTTGTCACCGACCGGGCGCCTGAGACCTCCGCCGATGGCGCGATCCGCTACGGCACCGGACGCTCAGCGTCCGTGGGATTCGGTTCGGCCATCGTGGAGATCGGAAATGACTTGACCTGGGCGCAGTTGGTCGAGATGAGCGATACCGCCTCTCGACCAAGTTCGCCCGCGATCCGGGTGCGCTCACGCACCGAGATCGGCCGTTTCCCCCCAACCCCATACCCCTTCCTGGTGGTCGATGGCGAAGCGAGGGAAGACCCCCGAGTCCGGGCCGAGCACGACCGGGTAGCCGCACGGTTTCGTCAGGAGATCAACCAACGAATGCGCGAGACCGGCTATAACGAGGTCCAGATCTTCGTCCACGGATTCAATAATTCCTTCGACTGGGCCGCGGCCTCGCTGGCGGAGGTTTGGCATTTCCTTGGCCGCCGTGGCGTACCGCTGCTCTATTCGTGGCCTGCCGCACACGGCGGCCTGCTCGGCTACTTCGTCGATCGCGAATCAGGAGAGTTCACGATCTATCACTTGAAAAACCTGATTCGGTTACTCGCATCCTTCGAGGAAGTGGAGCGAATCAACATCCTTGCGCACAGCCGGGGTACCGACGTGACCACCACTGCGCTGCGGGAGCTCATCATCGAAGCCAGAGCATCAGGACGTAGTCCGCGGGAGACCTATCGAATCGAGAACCTCATCCTGGCTGCACCCGACCTCGATTTCGACGTCGTGCGTCAACGCCTCATGGCGGAAAGAATCGGACCGGCATTCGGTCAGATAACCGTCTACACCACCGACTCCGACAAAGCGTTGGACTTCTCGGAAACGCTGATGAGCGGCACCCGCTTCGGTCGAATCCGAGCCGCAGACCTGGGCGAACAGGAGCAAGCCATCTTCAGTATCGTGAAAAACGTCGCGTTCATCGATGTCGACGGCGTGGGCAGCTTTGCCGGTCACGCTTACTATCTGAACAATCCCGCGACAAGTTCCGACATCATTCGGGTCATCAACGACGGGGATAAACCCGGCAGTCCTGGCCGACCACTCTCTCACCGAATGCTCAACTTCTGGGAAATGCCGGTCGATTATCCGGAGGAACCGCCATGCCACCCGCCGTTGTTCCAGACATACCATTGTCCACCGCTGCCTTGAGGGCCGGCAGACTGCCGGCGGGACAGACCAGTTCCATCTTGTTCATGACAACCTCGGTTCAAAACAATCCCGGAATGGCTCAGCCTTTGGCGGCCTGACCGCCGCGTGAGACATCAGAGGGCATCGGCATTGCACTTTATCCAACCACCCTCCACAGAATGTTATACATACTTCAGCACCCTGACTGTCTCACTTCATACTGACACGGAGGGACTCGTTAAACGCTTTACAGTGCGCATTCGCATGCGCATAATGCAGAGCATACCGTTTAGAGGATACGCGCATGAACCAATTATTTGATGCCGATGCCCCCAAGAAGGCTACAAACCTTAGCGTAAACAGTGATTTGTTGAATAAGTCCAGGGCATTGGACATAAACCTCTCTGCCACGCTGGAGCAGGCACTACAAGCCAGGCTAGCCCAGGCCAACGCCGATAAATGGGCCATCGAAAATCGAATAGCCATTAGAGCATATAACGAGTTTACCGAGGAGCACGGCTGCTTTGGCGAGGCATACAAGGAATTTTGATGCCTCAGTTCGACGTGTATGCTAACCCGAGCAAAGCTACTCGCCGAGCCTATCCCTTCATAGTAGATATTCAAAGTAGCGTCATCTCCGATATAGCTACGCGAATCGTGGTTCCGCTGGGAAAAAAAGCTGACTTTGGAAATGAAGAGATGAAAAGGCTTACCCCAATAGTGACATATGAGGGGAAAGAACTTCTGCTCCTTGTACCCCAGATTGCATCTATGCCCGCAAAGGCATTAAAAAGTCCCATCGGCTCTCTCAGCCATTTAAGAGAAGAAATAGTTGCCGCGCTGGATTTCGCAATCACAGGCATTTAACGCCTGCATAACTTGCCGTAAATGCAGAGTGTAGCGTAGCGAAACGGCGTATTTACGGCCAATGTTGATGTGATTGTTAGCTATTTAAAACTCATGCTCATGCACAATAAATGCCGACGATTTAGAATGATCGATGAAATTCTTTTCATCTTCTAGTAACGCCGCTCCTAATTTCTGACCTTCTGGCGAACTCATCCCCTCAATTAGGGCTTCCTCTGATTCAAACCAAACCTCAGCGACACCATCATATTCAGGCTGCATTCCTCGTGAATTTCTCAGGCCCTCATTTAATGGAGTATCTAACGTGTGTGATTGCACATATTTTTTTGCACCCATCGCATCAGCATTACTCATGAAGAAAGGGCCATGATTGTTCATCCAATAATCCTTAAAATCTTCACGAGACATATCGGGGTGTCGTGTTAAACACATAACAAATTTGATCATTTCATAACTCCTGATTTCATTTGCTGAATCCTTATCACGATAGTACTCACTTAGAACTTACCGTTGCTATTCTTCCATTCGCTTCGAGGTGGAATAACCTCTGTTGTGTCCCAGTGCTCAACAATTTTTCCATCCTTTAGGCGATAGAGATCGAAGAAGGAAGAGGGGTTTTGATTGGCATAGCCTTCGCAAACAGATAGAACAAAACTACCTTCAGCCAAAATGCGATGGCATTTCTCATACTTGATAGAAATAGAACCATCATAGGGATACTTTGACAGAGCGCTGGATAATTCAACTAGGTCATCACCAAGGTGTGGATTATGCTCCGCATAGTGTTCGTTGTTTATGCAATCATTCAGCTTCTCAATATGTCCTTGAATAAGTACGTCGTGAACAAATGATTGAATCACCGTGCGGTTACTTTCTGTCATTTCATAATCCATCACTTTGGTTTCGCCATCGACCATTGAGTGACCAGAGATATTAGGCCCTTTTCTTTTCTGAATATTATCCCAATGCTCCACAGCTTGACCGTTTTCAAAACGAAATATTTCGAAGCCTATATTTCGTGTAGCAAAGTCGTACTCTGTATGGGCGAAGACAAAATCACCATCTTCAAAAACTCGTA
>CBDVAK010000029.1:0-19267 GCA_965371945.1 uncultured Candidatus Competibacteraceae bacterium | reverse complement strand
CCTCGTAATGTCCGCAGCAGATCAGTTTGCTATCGCGCAGCCATCAGGCGGTGTGCGCCAGGGTTTTGCCGCCACCGGAATCGAAATTGTCTGCTGCTACGACGATAGTTCCTCCCAACTTCACCATCGTCACCGTCGAAAATTGCGCCGCACTCGGTGTCGAGCATAGTTGCGACCTGATCATTGGGGTGGGTGGCGGCAGCGTGATGGACACGGCCAAGGTCGCCAACATCATCATGGTCAAGGGTGGCCGGGTCGCGGATCACATGGGAGCCTATCTGCTTGGCGACCAGCGTTGCTGCCTCTGATCCTGATCCCGACCACGGCGGGCACCGGTTCCGAGGTGACCAAGGTCGCGGTCATCGCGGACCCCGAGAACGATGTCAAACTGCCGTTCGCCGAGACCCAGTTTCTTCCTGACCTGGCGATACTGGATCCCGAGCTCACCAAGTCGATGCCGCCCCGTCTGACGGCCATGACCGGGATGGACGACAGGTGACACAGGTACAGCGACACCCGGGAGTGATTGCATCACAAGATTGTGCAATCAATTGTGTGTAAACTATGATGCAATCATATTCTATGTACTACTGTTGCCTATGAAGACCATTACTGCAACTGAGCTCGCGCGCAATTTGCGCCAGGTACTGGACCGGCTTGCCGCGGAAGGCGGCGAGATAGTGGTGGAACGTAATCGGCGACAGGTGGCACGCATCACTGGGGTCGCCAGCCATCAGACGGCCCTGGAGGCGATGGCCGACCTGTATCGGACCCTACCTGAAGATGCGGCGATTGATTGGCAAGGGGAGAGTCGGGCGGACTCGGCGCGAAACGACATCAATACCGGAGTCCGCGATCCTTGGGTGTCCTGATCGACACATGCATCTGGATCGATGTCGAGCGCGGTGCGCTGGCTCCCGCGGATGTGGCGAGTATTACCGGCGACGCGCCGGTATTCCTGTCACCGGTGACGATTGCCGAGTTGAAGTTCGGGGCTGAGGCGGCTCAGGATCCCGGTGTTCGACAAAGGCGTTTGGCCGCGCTGCGGAGGTTGCAGCGAAAGCCGCTGTTAGCCATCGACGGCAATACGGGGGATGTCTTCGGCACTCTGGCTGCGGCGATCAAGATTGCCGGGCGTGGCCACCGATACCGGGTCCAGGACCTATGGTTGGCAAGTCAGGCAATACAGCATGGTTACCGGTTGTTGACCAGAAACGGCAAGGACTTCGAGGATGTGCCTGGGCTTGACCTGGTGCTTGTCGGACGGTGAAGGCAGTGGATTCGCGCCACCATACGGTGAAACGCTCATATTCAGACAGGCACGAACTGGACACGATCATCGCTTGATGCATTGAAGAATAACAAATTGTTTGTGGATGCCAGCACGATTTCCGCTCCGTGGATTGTGGTGACGTGGAGTGAAGCAGTGTGAAACTCAGGCCCTATTTCCTTTCTTCACGTGTATGCCAAATACGCAGCACTCGTAGCTGCTTGCGGCGTACCTGGTAGCGCAGGACATAGCCGCCCGAACCAAATGTCAGTGGTAACTCCCGGATATCGTTGTGTGTCTTTCCAGTCGGAGCGTTTACCGGCCGCCCGATCAGCGGCTGGTCCGTGAGTAGCCGCGCCATTGTTTTGATACGATTGGCTGCGAGGACTGCCGCGTTAGGGTTATGTTTGGCGATGAACTGGCGTAGACGCATCAGGTCCTGGTAGGCAAGCCGTGTGAAGACGAGTTTCAATCAGCGTCCTTGAGTTTTTCGCCAGGCGTCCCCCAGGTGTCGATCCACCCCAGGACCTCATCAGCCGACAGAGTTTCCCCTCGATCCGCTGCTTCGATGGCCTCAAGCGTCTCGTCCCAGCGCTTCTGATCTTCGGCGCGTCGTTCCAGATACTCCCTGACCGCCTCTTTGACGACCCATGCACGAGAGCGGTCAAGGCGTTTGGAGACAAAGTCGATCTCCTTGATCAATTGATCTGTTACGTGCGCAGTCAGCGTTGGCATAGAGCACCCCGATTCAATATGACCCAATCTGATCTACAATAGCTCGCTATCCGTGCCTCTGCATCAACCTGTTATCGAATAGTTGCGCAAGCGCTCAATGAGCCGGGGCGTTGGCGGCCCAATATTGCCACCAGGTGATGTGCATCAATCTGTGCGGTTGAGAGGGTCAGGTTAGGGTGCGCGCTCTAGCGTCGACCGGCATGCTGTAGATATTGGTCGGCTGACCGCGAATCGTAGCTGACCGGAAGGCGCAGGGGGACTGTCGTGCTACCCGAATATTTCGAGTTTTCGCTACCCACCAAGGTTGTCTACGGAGTCGGCATCGTGGCCGGTATCGGCGATGTAGTCGCCGGCTTCGGCGGACGCAAAGCGCTGTTGGTCACCGACCGGGTACTGCAGGAGGCGGGTCCGGTCGAATCGGTGCGCCAGGGTTTTGCCGCTACCGGAATCGAAATCGTCTGCTGCTATGACGATGTTCCTCCCAACTCCACCATCGCCACCGTCGAGGACTGTGCCGCGCTCGGCGTCGAGCATGGTTGCGATCTGATCATCGCGGTGGGTGGTGGTAGCGTGATGGATACAGCCAAGGTCGCCAACATCATCATGGTCAAGGGCGGCCGGGTCGCGGATCATATGGGGGCCTATCTGCTTGGTGAACAGCGTTTGCTGCCTCTGATCCTGATCCCCACCACCGCGGGGACCGGTTCCGAAGTGACCAAGGTGGCGGTCATCGCGGACCCCGAGCACGATGTCAAACTGCCATTCGCCGAGACCCAATTTCTTCCCGACCTGGCAATTCTGGACCCCGAGCTCACCACGTCGATGCCGCCCCGTTTGACGGCCATGACCGGGATGGACGCACTGACACATGCGATCGAGGCCTATGTCGACAAGGAATGGTCACCGGCATCGGATGCGCTGGCGTTGCAGGTCATTCGCATGGTCAGCGAGAATATTCTGGTCGCCTGCGCGCATCCCCGGGATTTGCAGGCACGCGGCGCCATGCTGGTGGCAAGTTGTCTCGCGGGAGTGGCGTTTTCACACTCCATGGTGGGGATGGTGCACGGCATCGCCCATGCGCTGGGGGGCGTCTATCACATCCCTCACGGGCTCGCCAACGCGCTGCTGCTGCCTGATGTGATGGATTACAATTTGGCCGCCCGTCGCGAGCGCTATGCAGCAATTGCCGAAGCACTGGGGGTCCGCTTCCCACAACCGGGCGCATCGTTGTCCAGCCTGCTGGAATATGCCGGTCTTTACCGCGTGGCCGAAGCCGCCAGGGTGCTGGATCCCGTGGACCGCTGGTTGCAGCGGCTCGCCGCGGCAGCCGCTGTAGCCAGGGTGAGAACCCTGAACCGGCAACTGGGCGCGATCGCAGGGCTACCGCTCAATCTGGCTGAAGCGGGGGTGGATGATGATCTGGCGAAGCTCGATCAGGTCGTCAGCACAGCAATGGAAGATGGCGCCATGCTCTACAATCCCCGCGAGCCGGAGGCCGATGGCGTGGCGGAGATCGTGCGCAAGGTATACCAGCAGCGTCCCCGGCCGCTGGCCGTGTCAGCGCGGAAACTGAGCAGCCGGACCGCGATCGCCCGCAAGCAGATCCGGCACGGGGTGTTCGAAGACTCCGATATGCTCTATCGCGTGTTGGGCGGGTTCTATGAGCGCCTCAAGGCCAGCGACGAGATCGGGCCGGCGCTGCTGCGATCGGGCCTGTGTGTGCAGTTCGTCTATACCAACCCGGAGGCCACCATGACTATCGATGCCCGCGGCGAAGAGGTGGAGATCCATCTCGGCCGGGCCTTTGCGGGCAAGCCGGAGGTCACCATGTATCTGGGTGCGGACATCGCGCACCAGTTCTGGCATGGCAAGGTGAATCTTGTCAGCGCCCTGACCCGCAGACAGATCGTCGCCAGAGGTAATGTTCCCAAGACCATCCGGTTGCTGCCGATACTCAAACCCGCCTACGCACTCTATCCCGAGTATCTGGGCGAAATCGGTTTGCCGGATCTGATTCTGCGTTGAGGGTGGGATCTCGCTCGCGGGTTCGTGTATTGTAACAGTCCCGTCATGGTAACGACTTATGATGTCGACCTGCAGGCGGGGGCGGTAGGGGGCGGACAGTGTCCGTGTACCGCTGACAGCGCCGAAAACAGCTGCGGCAGCCTTGGCTATTTGATATGAAAACTGTGTTGATCGCCAACCCCAAAGGGGGCTGTGGCAAGACCACCATTGCCACCAACCTGGCCGGATTTCTGGCCCGCCAGGGCGAGCGGGTGATCCTGTCCGACCTCGATCGCCAGAGCTCGTCGCTGCGCTGGCTGCAACGCCGTCCCGCCAGATTGCCCCGTATCCATGCCTGGAAAGGGCGTGGCGGTCACGCATTCGATTTCCGCTTCGTGCCTGACTGGATCGTACTCGATGGTGCAGCGGGAATGCGCGGCGATCGGCTCAAGACCGCGGTGCGCCATGTAGACAGGATTCTGGTGCCGGTATTGCCTTCGCCGCTGGATACCGAGGCCTCAGAGGATTTTCTCGATTTGCTGGCCGAACTCAAACGTGTCCGCAAGGATAAGGTCAAGGTGGCGCTGGTGGGCAATCGGGTCGATCGTCGAACCTTGTCTGCCGAGTATCTTGCGGAGTTCTTTGATCGTATCGACCTGCCGGTACTCACCAATCTGCGCGAAACCCAGGCCTACGTGCGCACTGCGCTGACCGGCGCTACGTTGTTCGATCTACCCCGCTACCGTTCGCGGCGGGATCGGGCCGAGTGGCAACCGATAATCGAGTGGCTCAATGATGACGCTTGAGACCGAACTGAAGCTGAGCCTGGATCCGCGCCACTGGCAACGGTTGCTCACCCATCCGCGCCTGGAGGGGAAGGGAGTCGAGTGGACGGTCGAACATCTGCTGGCAACCTACTACGACACGCCCTCGCTTCAATTACATGCGGACGGCATCGGTTTGCGGGTACGGCGGGAAAACGAACGCTGGATACAGACGCTGAAGACCGGGATCGGTGGAAGCGGTGGGCTTCATCACCACGAGGAGCTCGACTCCGAAGTGGAGAGCGACGCTCTGGACCTGACCAAGCTGCCGGTGAGCGGCCCGTTCGCGCCCACTTTTGCCGATCCTGATCTGCGCAAAGCGCTAAAGGCCGTGTTGGTGACCGATATCGAGCGCCATAGCTGTCTGCTGTCACTGTCAAACGGTGCCAAAGTCGAGGTATCGGTCGATCAGGGACATATTCGTGCCGGGCGGCGGAGCCGGAGAATCGCCGAAGTCGAACTGGAACTGCTGCAAGGTTCGGTGGCCTCGCTCTATGCTCTGGCACTGGAGCTGGCCGAGGTCGTGCCGCTGCGTCTGGAGGGTGCCAACAAGGCCGAGCAGGGTTACCGGCTGCTGCAGAGGCAGGTCGTCAAGCCACAGACCGGGAGCCTGCCTGAACTCAACGAGCGGATGTCCGCGGAGCAGGCTTTTCAAGCCATCATGTACCGCTGTGCGGAGCATTTTCAGGCCAATGAAGAGGCGGTGCTGGCTGGTGATGTCGAGGGTGTGCATCAGTTCAGGGTTGGTCTGCGTCGCTTGCGTTCCTGCTTGAGCGTTTTCAAGTCGGTGATCCCGGCGGAAACGGTGGCCGGACTCAAACTGGATATCCGCTGGCTCAACGAGGTGACCGGCCCGGTACGCGACTGGGATGTTTTTATCGAAGGGCTCGAACCCGTGGTCGGGAGGTTTCCTGAGCATCGGGGATTGAAGGATTTTGTGGCCGCGGGTCACGCCATTCGCGTACGTCACGACCGGGCACTCTGTAGCCGTCTGAGGTCGCCGCGCTACGGCGGGTTTCTGTTGCGACTTGGGGCCTGGCTGGCGACCGCGGGCTGGCGCGTGGGCCAGGACCCCGAGATTCGCGAATTGCAAACGCAGCCGGTGCTCCGTTTCGCGCGTCAGGTGCTGAGGAAGAACCACAAGCGGATGATTCGTGAGGGTGAGGATTTCGACAATCTGCCTACCGAAATCAAGCACGATCTGCGTATCCGTGCCAAGCGGCTGCGCTACGCACTGCAGTTTTTCAGCAGCTTGTATGGCCAAGAACACTGCCGGGGAATGCTCAAGACCCTGAGTGCCCTGCAGGACAACCTGGGGTTGCTGAACGATCTGGTGGTGGCCGAGCGCCTGCTCGACGAAGCAGGTGCTCGTTGCAGTGAACCCACCAAAGCCCTGATTGATGGTTGGTACGCCGCGCGTCTCGATTTTCAGGAAGGGCATGCCGGGGATGCCTGGCAGGCCTTCGTCGATGCTTCCAGACCCTGGGCTGACTGATTTTTTTGCGTTTTCCGCACCAATTCAGCATCGACCATCCCGCCGTCACCACTACTCGTCACCCTGGTTTCAGGTGGCAGACTTCTTGCTTCGCTGTGTCAGCACTGCCGCACGGCTACCTCCGCGGGCGGACGCCATCAATCAACTGACAGCCGGAACAGGATTGCCATGGAAATCAGCCCATATCTGCGACTGATGGTCGAAAAGGAAGCATCGGACCTGTTCTTCTATGTGGGTGCGCCACCGCACATCAAGATCGAAGGCACTGTGAGAGCCATTGGCAGCAAGCCGATCACGCCGGGTGGCGTGGAAAAGATCGCCTATTCGGTCATGGATGATGACCATATCCGGGAATTCGAACGCGAAATGGAGTGTAACTATGCTATTTCGCTGAATGGGGTAGGTCGGTTCCGTGCCAACGTATTCCGGCAAAGAAGCGAGGTCGCGATGGTGATCCGCTTTATCAAGAGCGAGATTCCCAAGTTCGAGGAGCTCAGCCTGCCACCGATTCTCGGTGATCTGGTGATGGAGAAACGTGGGTTGATTCTGGTGGTGGGTTCCACCGGCTCCGGCAAATCCACCAGTCTCGCCGCGATGATCGATCATCGCAACCGCAACGCGACCGGCCACATTCTCACCATCGAGGATCCGATCGAGTTCATCCACGATCACAAGAAATCGGTAGTGGGGCAGCGCGAGGTGGGCCTGGATACGCATAGCTACGCCAACGCGCTCAAGAACGCTCTGCGTGAAGCGCCTGATGTCATTTTGATTGGTGAGATTCGTGACGAGGACACCATGCGTCACGCGATACGGTACGCGGAAACAGGCCATCTTTGTCTGTCGACGCTGCATTCCAACAATGCCAGCGGTGCGCTCGATCGTATCGTCAACTTCTTTTCGGAAGGCGCCAGGGAACAATTGTTTATGGATCTTTCCAACAATCTTCGCGGGATTGTTTCACAGCGTTTGATCCCCGGTGTCGACGGACGTCGCGTACCGGCCGTGGAAGTTCTGCTCAGTACGCCCTATATCGCCGACCTGATCCTCAAGGGCAAGCTCGACCAGGTCAAGGAGGCGATGAGCCAGGGGGTCAATCTGGGCATGCGCACCTTCGACCAGGCACTGTTTATCCTCTTCAAGGAGGGTATCATCTCCGAGGAGGAAGCCATCAAGAACGCCGACTCAAAGAACAATGTCGCCCTTGAAATTCGCCTCTCCCGTGGTGCCGAGTCGAGTGGTTCCTTTGAGGAACTCACTATCTCGGAAGATGATACCCAGGCACAGATGCACGTCTGAGCCCAGTCTCGATGTGTTTGGGCCGGGCGCAGTCCCGCGTCGGCACAACCTTCCCCAACAGGTAGACCGGTGACTGACCAAGTCCGCGTTGCCGCCCGCATGGCGCAGATCGCGCCGTTTCATGTCATGGAAATCGTCGCCCGCGCACAGGCACTGGAGGCGAGCGGACGTCATATCGTCCACATGGAGGTTGGGGAACCCGATTTTGTGACTGCACCACCCATCATCGCGGCCGGGCAGGCCGCGCTGGCGCAGGGCCGAACCGGCTACACCTGTACTCGCGGAATCCCGGAACTGCGCCTAGCGCTATCCAGGTTTTACCAGGAGTATCTGCACGCCGGGGTGGATCCCGACCATATTCTGCTGACGCCCGGCGCTTCCGGTGCGCTGCAGTTGGTGACCGGAGTTCTGGTCGACCCTGGTGATCAGGTGTTGATGGCGGACCCGGGTTACCCTTGCAACCGTCACTTCGTACGCTTCGTCAACGGTGAACCGGTGCCAATCCCGGTGGATGCAGGCACCGGGTTTCAGTTGACCGCCGAGCTGGTAGAGCGACACTGGGGTCCGCGTACTGTGGCCGTGCTGGTCGCCAGCCCTTCCAACCCCACCGGCACCTTGATCGATCCCGGCCAGTTGCGCGCCATCATTGCCCTGGCCGCAAGTCGCGGTGCGCGGGTCATCGTTGACGAGATCTATCAGGGACTGTGCTACGGACAAGCTGCCGAGAGTGTGCTGCGCTATTCCGACGAAGTGTTGGTGGTGAACAGTTTCTCCAAGTACTTCGGCATGACCGGCTGGCGGCTCGGATGGCTGGTGGCCCCGGCGGGCTACCAGCGGGCGCTGGAGACACTCGCACAAAATCTGTTTATCGCACCCTCGACGCTGGCGCAATATGCAGCGCTGGCCGCATTCAGCGATCAAAGCCTGCGCATACAGGAACAGCGACGGGAACAGTTCCGGTTACGCCGCGACTACCTGGTTGCGGCGCTGGAAACGCTGGGCTTCGGGATTGCAGCGGTGCCTCGCGGCGCCTTCTACGTTTACGCGGATTGCAGCGCGTTCTGTGACAACAGTGAAGTGTTCGCGAAGCGCTTGTTGTCTGAAGCCGGCGTGGCGATCACCCCGGGCGTGGATTTTGGCAGCCACCGGGCCGACCAGCATCTTCGTTTCGCCTATACCACCAGCATGTCCGAGCTTGAAGAGGGGGTGCGCCGCCTGCAGTCATTTCTGGCTGCCTGACGAGTGCAGGTGATCCAGAGACATCAGCGTGGCGCCGATCACGGCAGCGGGCATGGCGATAAAATTGATCACTGGAATCACGGTCAGCAGCAGGATGACCGATCCGAATCCCATTGCCAACTGACGATTCTTCCTCAGCAGGCGGCGCTGTTCGGCGAAACGTATGCCGTGGTTGCCCAGCGGGTAGTCCACATACTGCAGGGCCAGCATCCAGGCACTGAACCCAGCCCACAGAAAAGGTGCGGCCACATTGACGACCGGTATCAGGAACAGGATCAGGAATGGAATCGCCCACAGCAGGAAATACAGCAGCTTGCCGATCTCCTGGGCCGGTGCCACCGCGATCTCCTTCCAGATCGAGACGCCGGAGTCCACTTGATGTCCGGTTTCGCCACGTTCTATGCGCTCGGCTAGCAGTCCATTAAAGGGTGAAGCCAGCAGATTGGCGAGCATCGAGAAGGTGTAGAAAACCGCGATCAACGCGCTGACCCCAAATACCAGCCAGATCAACCCGTTCAGCAATGGCCCCAGCCAGTCCAGCCAGCCCGGCAGCCACCCGGTGGCAGTCGCCACCCAGCCCGAGATCAGGGACGCCAGCGTCGTTTTCACCCACCACAGGCCGCCACTGAATACTACTATATTGATTAGCAGAGGCACTGCTACATAGCGGCGTATGCCAGGGGCGTTGAGTAGCCGCAGACCCCGCAGCGCATAGCCGCTGCCGGCGGAGAAAGAACGAACCATGAGTGAACCCGTGTGTTGGTGCGGGCAGTCCTGCCTGCCCGCGGCAAGGGTACCCGTAAATGATGATCTGATCGAGACCCGGACAGCCTCCTAGAGTTGGTGCGGTTGCGCAGGCAGTCGATTTACGGGACACTCGGGCGCTCCTCAATAATGTGCCCGCTCCGTAGTTTCAAACCGGGGCCCGCTGTCCGCTGCGGAAAGCGGTTGGTGACTATCCACCGGATCTGCATGCGTCTCAAGAACATCAAGCTCGCTGGTTTCAAATCGTTTGTGGACCCGACCACGTTCGTATTTCCAGATCAGTTGGTGGGGATCGTGGGTCCCAATGGCTGTGGCAAATCCAATCTGATCGACGCCGTACGCTGGGTCATGGGTGAGAGTTCCGCCAAGCAGTTGCGAGGCGAGTCCATGGCCGATGTGATTTTCAACGGCTCGAACAGCCGCAAGCCGGTTGGTCAGGCATCGATCGAACTGGTGTTCGACAATAGTGCCGGGCGGCTTGGCGGCGAGTATGCGTCCTATGCGGAGATCGCTATCAAGCGGGTACTCAGCCGTGACGGCCAGTCGGTCTATCACCTCAACGGTAGCCGCTGCAGGCGCCGTGACATCACTGATATTTTTCTGGGTACCGGGCTGGGGCCGCGCAGCTACGCCATCATCGAGCAAGGCATGATCGGCCGGGTCGTTGACAGTTCTCCGGAGCAATTGCGAGCTTTTCTGGAGGAAGCGGCAGGAATCTCAAAATACAAGGAAAGACGCCGGGAAACCGAAAACAGAATTGGGCACACCAGAGATAATATCAGTAGACTCAATGATCTCAGAGAAGAAATTCAGAAACACCTTGAGAAACTGCAACGCCAGTCCCGAAATGCAGAACGTTACAAGATACTCAAGAGTCGCGAGCGTGAGTTGCGCGCAGGGTTACTGGCCCGGCGCTGGCAGCGCGAGAATGAGGTTGCCACTGTGGCTGAAGCGGAGATTGCCACAACCAGCATCGAGCAGGAAAAGCAGGTGGCGTCCCAGCGGGCACTGGAATCGCGCCTCGAGTCTGCCCGCGAGCAACAATCGGTAGCGAGTGAAACGCTGACAGCCGTACAGGCCCGGTTTTATAGTGCCGGTGCTGAAGTATCCCGGGTCGAGCAGGCTATTGGTCACGAACGGCAGCTGGGCCGACAGTGGCGGGAGGATCTGGCGCGGGCCCGCGCCGGTTTGCAGGAAGTTCTCGATCACATCGGGGCCGATACGATCCGGATCGCGGAACTGGACACCTATGTGCAGGGTCACCTGCCTGAATTGCAACGCTCGCGCTCCGAAGAGCAATTGCAGCGCGAGCAGGTCCACAGCGCGGAGGATCGGCTGTCCGGATGGCGCGACCAGTGGCAGGCATTGCAGGAACAACTGGCGGATCCACAGC
The DNA here is from genome assembly GCA_965371945.1 of uncultured Candidatus Competibacteraceae bacterium. Lineage (GTDB taxonomy): Bacteria > Pseudomonadota > Gammaproteobacteria > Competibacterales > JAHEDQ01 > CBDVAK01. The sequence continues at coordinate 8,243 of CBDVAK010000029.1, read as the reverse complement.
GCGTTGTGCATGTGGAACGCACGCGTATCGACTATCACGAGCGTCAGCTGATCCAGCTTGGGCGACGCCGCCAACAGCTGGCGACGGAACTCGGTGGCCTCGATGATGATGTTGACGGTGAAGATGCCGCAAGGCTGCACAATGCGCTTGAACAGGCCGCGGCCTCTTTGACGGAGCGGGAAACCGCGCTGGCATCCGCTGTGGATGAAATCCGCCAATCGCGTGTACGGGTGGAATCCGGTGTGCGGGAACTCGACCAGCAACGTGACCGCCTGCGCCAAAATCAGGCCCGTCTGGTGTCGCTGGAGACCCTGCAGAAAGCCGCTCTGAAACCGCCTGATCAGCGTCGGGAGGCCTGGTTGCAGGAAAACGGGCTGCACAGCACAAGCCGCCTGGGTGAACTCCTGGAAGTCGAGCCGGGCTGGGAAGTAGCAGTGGAAGCGGTGCTGGGGGACTGGCTCGATGGCATATGCGTTACCGCTCTGGAACCTGCAACCCGAACCCTGGATCAGCTGAACGAGGCATCGTTGTGCCTGCTGGAACCGGGTGGCGGGGTGGCTGCGGACACTACCCCGTCAGAGTTGCACGGCAGTCTGCTGGATACGGTCCGCGAGGGCCGCGAATATGCCGCGATGCTGGCCGGGATTTACCGCAGAAGCAGCTGCGACGAAGCGCTGGCCGAACGCGGGAGCCTGGGCAGCGATGACAGCTTCGTACTTGCCGATGGCACCCGGATCGGCCGTCATTGGCTGCGCACCAGGGATATGGACAACGCTGGCGCCGGGGTACTGGCGCGCGGTCGGGAAATTGAGCAGCTGACCACGTTGATCAGCGTCGGATCGGCAGCCGTGCATGCCGCGGAGGCCGAGCTGGTTCAGTTTCGCGAGGTGCTCACGGAGCTGGAAACTGTGCGAGGCGCATGTCAGGAGCAGGTCAACGTGTTGCATCGTGAGCTTGCCAGTCTGCGAGCCCGTGACAACACCCGGCAGGCCAGGTTGCAACAACTCGAGCGCCGGCGCTCGACGCTGGCCAGGGAGGCGGAAGAAAGCGACAACCAGATTGCGCAGGAGCAGGCCAGCCTGAGCAGTGCACGCGAACAGCTGGGTGCGGCGCTGCAAACATTGCAGGGTATGTCGCAGCAGCGTGAGGCGCTGGACCAGGCCAAACCGGATTTGCAGGCGGGGCTGGAACATAGCCGAGTTGCGCTGACGGATGCGGTGGAACGCTGCAGCCGTCTGACGGTTGAGGTGGAGACGCGCAGATCGACGCTGGATTCGTTGCGCAACGCCAGCCAGCGACAGCACAACCAGCGCGCCACTTTGGAAACTGAGGTGGCCCGGCTTGAGGAGCAGATCAATACCCGGGAACAGTCAACCAAGGCGCTGGAAGAACAACTGGAGGGGCTGTTGCAACGGCGTGCCGGAGTCGAAGCGGAGTTGCAGGAGGCCCGCACGGCGCTTGAACAGGCGGATTCCGGTTTGCTCGTGCTCGACCGCGAGCGTTTGCAACTCGAACAGACGCTGCAGCAGGTGCGGGAGCGATTGCAGCAGCGGCAACTCGGTGCCAGCGAAGCCAGAGTACGATGCCAGTCGATCGAAGAGCAGATGCCCGCAACCGGGATCGCCCTCGAGCAGGCCTTGAAGATGCTGGTTGACGAAGCCGGTGGCAGCGAATTCGAGCAGCAGCTTGTCGATATTGAGCGCAGGATTCAGCGTCTTGGTCCGATCAATCTTGCGGCGATCGAGGAATTCGATCAGGAATCCGAACGCAAACGCTATCTGGATGCGCAAAACGATGATCTGGTGGAGGCGCTGGAGACACTGGAAACGGCCATGAAGCGGATCGACCGCGAGACCCGCAGCCGCTTTCAGGATACATTTGATCAAGTCAACGTCGGGCTTGCAAACCTGTTTCCGAGGTTGTTCGGCGGCGGGCAGGCTTTTCTGGAATTGGTCGGCGAGGACGTACTGGATGCCGGTGTGGCAATCATGGCCAGTCCACCGGGCAAACGGGTCAGCAGTATCCACCTGTTGTCCGGTGGTGAAAAGGCATTGACCGCCATCGCATTGGTGTTCACGATATTTCAGCTCAATCCAGCACCCTTTTGCATGCTGGACGAGGTGGATGCGCCGTTGGACGAAGCCAATGTCGAGCGTTTCAGCGATCTGGTGCGTGAAATGTCGGAAACAGTACAGTTGATCGTGATTACTCATAACAAGACGACGATGGAGGTGGTTGAACACCTCGTTGGTGTGACCATGCACGAAGCGGGTTGTTCGCGGCTGGTTTCCGTGGATGTCGAGGAAGCAGCCCGGCTGGCTGCCGTGTGAGCGGAGCAGAATCGATGGGTGAATTGCGCTGGGTGCTGCTGGGACTGGGTGTGGTACTGGTCGCCGGGATCTATCTGTGGGGAATCCGCGGATCTTTGATGGATTGGCTGCGCAAGCCGGGCCACAACTTGCAGCCACACCATCCCGGCAGTATCGATGACCAGCCCGGTCAGGATCCGCTGCTTCGCAAGGAACCCGGCATGGGTGGGATGGCGGACCCGGAATTCGCTGCCGAGCAGCCATCGCCGGACGCGGATTCCGCTGAACCGGAAGCCGCCGGCAGCGAGTCGATGGCGTTTTTGGAGGACGTCGAGGAGGATGGTGAGCGCCTCAACGTGGTGGTGACGGTGATGGCCAGCGACGACGCACCGTTTCACGGCCTGGAGATCGCTGCCGCCGCCGCAGATCTGGGTTTGCGCAAGGGTCGCGAAGGCACTTTCGACTGCTACCCTGACGATGTCATTCGTGGCCTGCCCGTGTTTAGCATCGCCAACGTGCTGGAACCGGGTGTGTTCGACTGGAACAAACTTGAAATAGTCCGTTCGCCGGGTCTGGTGTGTTTCATGAGGTTGCCGGGTTCCGTTGACTCGCAGTCCGCGCTGGATTTGATGTTGTCGGTTTTGTCGCGGCTGGCCGAGCGCCTGCAGGGGGTGCTTTGCGATGATCGTCGCATGCGTTTGAGTTCCCAGGGTATCGAACACCTGCGCAGTGAGGTCGCCGAGTTTGAACGCCGCCGGCGACTGGAGGCTTTGCGCCGGCGTCAGGCTTGACTCCCGGCTGAGCGGCCTCGCGACATGCCCACGAGCCGAGAATCCACTGCAGCGGCCGCCAGGGCCGAGCAGTTGCGCGTACAGATCCGCCGTCACGATTATCGTTACTACGTGCTCGATGATCCCGAGGTGCCGGACGCCGAGTACGATCGTTTGATGTCCGAGTTGATGGCTCTGGAACAACACCACCCGGAGCTGGTCAGCGCGGATTCCCCCACCCGACGTGTTGCCGGCAAGGCCTCAGGCAGGTTCGCGGCAGTGCGCCATCAACTGCCCATGTTGTCGCTGGACAACGCTTTCGACGAACATGCCGTGCGTGAATTCGATCGCCGGGTTCGCCAGCGCCTTGATTGCGAAACGCTGGCGTATGCCGCCGAACCAAAGCTTGACGGTCTGGCGGTCAGTCTGGTGTATGAACAGGGAATTCTGGTGCGCGGTTCGACCCGTGGTGACGGTCGCGTTGGCGAGGATGTCACCGCCAATGTCCGGACCGTGCGCAGCATTCCTTTGCGTTTGCTGGGAACTGGGTGGCCGGCGTTGCTGGAAGTGCGCGGCGAGGTATTCATACCCAGGGCAGGTTTCGAATCACTCAACCAGTCGGCTCGTCAGCGCGGCGAGAAAACGTTCGCCAACCCCAGGAATGCTGCCGCGGGAAGTCTGCGCCAGCTGGACCCGGCGGTGACCGCCGCGCGCCCGCTGGATATATTCTGTTATGCGGCTGGTCAGGTGCACGGTGGTGCGTTGCCGGAGCACCACAGCCAGATCATCGATCAGTTCGCTGACTGGGGTCTGCGGGTTTGTCCGCAACGCCAGGTGGTGGAAGGTGTGGATGGGTGTCTGCGCTATTATCGGGAGGTTGGTGGGCGGCGCGACCGGCTCCCATACGATATCGACGGTGTGGTCTACAAGGTGGACCGGCTCGCGCAGCAGCAGAAACTGGGTTTCGTGGCGCGGGCACCACGGTGGGCGCTGGCGCACAAGTTTCCGGCCCAGGAGGAAATCACCGTCGTGGAGGCCATCGACGTCCAGGTGGGCCGCACCGGCGCGCTGACGCCGGTGGCACGACTCAAACCGGTGCATGTGGGTGGCGTGACGGTGACCAACGCCACCTTGCACAACGCCAGTGAAGTGGGGCGCAAGGATGTGCGTGAGGGCGATCAGGTTGTGGTACGGCGGGCTGGCGACGTCATACCGGAGGTGGTGCGCGTACTGGTGGACAGAAGACCGGCAGGGACGATTCGATTTCAGATGCCGACCCGCTGCCCGGTGTGTGGTTCCGACGTCATGCAGGGGGAGGGGGAGGCCGTCTCCCGTTGCAGCGGGGGGTTGTTCTGTCCGGCTCAGCGCAAGGAGTCACTGCGCCATTTCTGTTCCAGAAAGGCGATGGATATCGATGGTCTGGGAGAAAAGCTGATCGATCAGCTGGTCGATTGTGAGCTGGTGCGCGATCCTTCCGATCTTTATCTGCTGGATCAGCAGCATCTGTCGGAATTGGACAGGATGGGGCAGAAATCGGCTGACAATCTGGTTGCTGCGTTGGCCGCCAGCCGGAACACGACGCTGGCGAGATTCCTCTACGCGCTGGGTATCAGGGAGGTGGGTGAAGCGACTGCGGCTCAGTTGCAGGGCCACTTCGGCTCACTGCAGGCGCTACTGGACGCCAGTCCCGAGCAGCTTGAGGAGGTCGATGAGGTCGGGCCGGTGGTGGCCGACCACATACACACATTCTTCCGGCAACCGCACAACCTGGAAGTCGTATCACGTTTGCGTCAGCACGGCGTGCACTGGCCTGAGCAGGTGCCTGGCAGTGCTGCAGATGAGGGGCCGTTGCAGGGCCGGACCTTCGTGCTGACCGGCGCTCTGACCACCATGACCCGCGACCAGGCTCGTGAACGGTTACAGGTGCTGGGGGCCAGGGTGAGCACTGCTGTGTCGGCACGTACCGGTTACCTGGTGGCGGGTGAGAAGTCGGGCTCCAAACTCACCAAGGCGAAACGGTTGGGTGTACCCGTGATCGACGAACAGGCATTGATCACGCTGCTGTCCAGCCACGAATCCTGATGGCGCGAACCGGCGTCGTGCGTTGGTTCTGGCCGCTGCTGTTGACGGTCACTGTGTTGCGCGGGCTGTACATTGGTGTCCCCGAACTGGTGCCGCAGGAAGCCTATTACTGGCTGTTCGCCAAGCATCTGGACCTGAGCTACTTCGATCACCCGCCGATGGTGGCCTGGAGTATCGCTCTGTCGACCTGGCTGGGCACCGACACTACGTTTTTCGTGAGGTTGCCGGCGCTGCTGTTCGTCACCGGGAGCATGGTGGTCAGCTTTCTGCTGGCGCGCTCGATTTTTGCCGACAACCGGTTGGCAATGGCGGGCGTCGTGTTGATGAACCTGACGCTGGTGTTCAACCTGCACGGTATCGTTATCACACCCGACGCCCCCCTGCTGTTCTTCTGGGCCATGGTGTTGCTGGCCGTGCACAGGGCGCTGGACAGTGGCCGCTGGTGGTGGTGGCATCTGGCCGGCATTTTTCTTGGTCTCGCCATGCTCAGCAAATACACCGCGGTGCTGCTGGCGCCGCTGACACTGTTGCTATTGCTGTTGTCCGCTACCCAGCGACGCTGGTTGCTGAGTCCCCATCCCTATCTGGGTATGCTCTGGGCGGTTGTGGTGTTTGCGCCCGTGCTGGTCTGGAACGCACGCCACGACTGGGTCTCGCTGGCTTTCCAGTCGACCCGCAGGGCTGGCCAGCTGGATAGTTTTCGGCCGATCTATCTGCTCGAACTGTTGGGCACGCAACTGGCCATGTTGACACCTTTGCTGTTTGCCGGGACCGGTTACGCGATGTGGTTGGTCAGTGTACGCTGGTGGCGGCAACGTGACTCGCGGGATCTGTTCGTGCTGGTCTACAGCCTGCCGGTACTGTTGATGTTCGCGTTGGTCAGCCTTGGTTCGCTGGTAAAGATGAACTGGCCGGCACCAGCCTACATCAGTGGATTGCTGGTGCTGGTAGTGTCGGCCTCGCGGGGCCACCGGCTGCTGTCCGGTGTCTGGCGCACCACCGCCCTTACTCTGGCACTCGGGATGGTTGCCTTGCTCTATGCCCTGCCGCTGTGGACCTCTCTGCCGCTTGGCAAGGCGAATACCTGGACCGGGTGGTCGCAACTGTCCGAGCGAGTCGAACAGGTACGCAACGCCATGCCTGGGCCTAGCTTCGTTTTCTCCCGGAATCACAAGATCAGCAGCGAACTTGCTTTTCATCTGGGTAGCGACGAGCCGATCCTGACCGAGAACGTATTCGGCCAACCCGCCAGGCAGTTCGCATTCTGGACCGATCCTGCACGTTATGCAGGATGGGATGCTGTTTTGGTCTACAGCGATCAGGACCCCATCAAGACCGCGGAAATGTGGCAAATCGAGCTGCGTTTCGAGCGCCTCGATGCACCGCAAGCGTTCGAGATTCGTCGCGGCGGACGTCGAGTCAAGACATTCTATCTGCTACGCGGCTATGGCTATCGGGGACCGGACCCCGTCTCCTGAGGCGATTCTACGCAACCTGGTAACTCTGTTTCCGCCAATCGCCTGAGACGTTTTCAGGAGTCCGGATCAAGGCGTTGGGATTTCCACCTTGGCCTGGTCACGTAACTCGGCCACGAATTCGGCCAGCTTGCGGCGCTCCACTTCCTGGCGCAGATTGTCTTCCACCTCTTCATACGTTGGTGGCTGCGTCGTTTTCATGTCTTCGAACAGGATGACATGCCAGCCGAAACGGGTTTGTACCGGTTTGCTGCTGTAACTGCCTTTTTCCATCCCTTTCAGCGCCTCCGTGAACGGTGGCACCATGGAATCCGGGGCAAACCAGCCCAAGTCACCGCCATTTGGGCCGGACGGACCGGTGGATCTCTGCTTGGCCAACTCGGCGAAATCCGCGCCACCCTGCAACTCCTCGATCACGGCATTCGCTTCCGACTCGCTGGCGACCAGGATGTGCCGGGCTTTGTATTCTTCACCCTCGGCGGATTCGGCGGCTTGCTGGTAGAGTTCCTTCATGGCCGCCTCGTCCGGCTCGATGCTGGCCATGAAGTTTTCCAGTAGCGCCTGCGCCAGCAGGTTGCGGCGGCGTACTTCCATGGACTGGTGGAATTCCGGGGACTGATCCAGACCCTCTTTCTCCGCTTGCTGGACGAGCACTTCCTGCACCACCAGTTCGTCAAGCAGTTCTTTTTCCCCCGGGTCGCGTCCCTGTGCGGCCATGGCTGTGCTGTAGGCCTCGAGCAGGCCCTTGGAAAGCGATTGACCGTTGACGGTCGCCACGGTTTCCTGGGCCGCCACTGGCAAGGTCAGGGCAGCGCCGAGCAACAGCGCGCATGGCAGGTATTTCAGTCTGTACATGGAATCTCCATTGGATTGTTGATGCACTTTCGAGCCCGGCCCAGACCGGGTGATCGGGGGTCAATCGGGAAATACTTGCCGGAATGGCAGAACCTCGACCGATTCATAAACGCCAGCGTTGACATAAGGGTCGTTGCTGGCCCATTCCTTGGCATTGCCCAGGGACTCGAACTCGGCGACCACCAGGCTGCCGGTATAACCATTGTCGCCCGGGTCCTCGGCGTCGATGCTCGGCAGGGGGCCGGCCAGGACCAGACGTCCCTGGTCCTGCAGTGCCTTGAGTCGTGCGACATGCGCCGGTCGGGCTTGTTTGCGCAACTGCAGACTGTCTTCGACGTCCCTGGCAATCACAGCGTAAAGCATACGGGATGTTCCTCGTCAATCGCCAATCGTCAATGGTTGGTCGTCGGCCACCGGACCTGCCGGTGCCGCAGGCCGTGGCGGGGTCGGTACCGGATCACAGATGGGTTATCGTACTGCGTCCGGGCGGATCATGGCCAGTGCCGAGGTGCAATTCGCGGTTGCCGGTATCCGCGGGGACAGGTTGTACCCGCGGCATGCCGGTTTTCGGTTTTGAGCGTGTGTGCATTGGTGTGGAGGGCAAGGCGGAAATGCGCCGCTCCAGCCGCACTACAGCAAGCATTTCCAACGCAGCCATCCGCGTCAAGGCGCGTGCGATGGAGGCCGAAAACCGGTGTGCCGTGGGTATATCAGCGAGGGTCAGCGGTTGACCTGCGCGGTAATCGCTGGCA
>CBDVAK010000028.1:0-19340 GCA_965371945.1 uncultured Candidatus Competibacteraceae bacterium | reverse complement strand
TCATTGCTGGACTGATCTTCCACCACGCGTGCGAAGGCGCGCAAGATGTCACGCCGGCTGATCTGACCCACCAGTTCGCCATTTTCGAGCACCGGGTAGCGGCGCACGCTGTCGGCCAGAAATTTCTGCGCCGCCGCGGTGATACTCATTTCCACATCGACGGTTTTGACCTCGTTGCTCATCAGCGAACCGACCGCGGCCTGTGGCTGTTCACGGTTGGCGGCCACCAGCACCGCGTTGAGACAGTCTTTCTCGGAGAGTATTCCGACGATGCGGTGCCGCGCATCGACGACCGGTGCCCCCGAAATGCGATATTGCAGCAGGGTATTGATTGCCTCGACCACTGGTGTATCGACTCTGAAGGTGACCAGATAGGCGGCCATGTAGTCCCGGACCGTGGTGGAATTCAGCATCTCACTCCCCTTTGCACTGCGACAGATCAAAGACAGGATCATAGTGTTTGTGCGACGCGGGCTCCAGCGAAATTCCTCCACAACCCGACGGACAACCATCCATTTCCGCAGTCCTAAGCATCTGGTGCGGATAGACTTTTTCGGGCATCTTGACGGCTCTCCGATGAGTCGCAATAACTGTCTGAATGTTAAGCGATATTGCGTGGCCGAGGTTGACGCCTGCCGAGCCGCTGGCCTAGACTATTGTCGCCCTGTGACACCGCCCTCGATCCCGGAGATACGCGGTTTTCCCGGTGCCCTCTTGGATGGCGTGAGATTGGCGGAATGCTGGAACAATACTTTCCCGTTCTGATCTTCATGGCGGTCGGCCTGGCGGTCGGTTCCGTGGTAGTCGCGATTGGATTCATGCTCGGAACGCGTAAGCCCTACGACCAGAAGATCGCTCCCTATGAGTGCGGCTTTGAGGCTTTCGAGGACGCTCGGCTGAAGTTCGACGTTCGTTACTATCTGGTCGCGATTCTGTTCATCATTTTTGATCTGGAGATCGCCTTCATGTTCCCATGGGCGGTGGTGCTGGATAAAGTCGGGGGGTTTGGTTTTGCCGCCATGGCGATGTTTCTCGGCATGCTGGCGATCGGCTTCGTCTTCGAGTGGCGCAAGGGAGCGTTGGAATGGGAATAGAGGGCGTCCTGGAGAAAGGATTCGTCACCACCACCGCCGACAAGCTCATCAATTGGGCTCGCACCGGATCGATGTGGCCGATGACATTTGGTCTGGCCTGCTGCGCGGTCGAAATGATGCACTGTGGTGCGTCACGGTACGATCTCGACCGCTTTGGCGTGATGTTCCGCCCCAGTCCCAGACAGTCGGATGTGATGATTGTTGCCGGTACCCTGGTCAACAAGATGGCACCGGCGTTGCGCAAGGTTTATGACCAGATGGCGGAGCCGCGCTGGGTGATTTCCATGGGTTCCTGCGCCAACGGCGGGGGTTATTATCATTATTCCTATGCGGTGGTGCGCGGCTGCGATCGCATCGTGCCGGTGGATATCTATGTCCCCGGCTGCCCGCCCACCGCGGAGGCATTGCTGTACGGCATATTGCAGTTGCAGAACAAGATACGTCGTACCAATACGATCGCGCGCTGATTGTGAAGCCAGGGAGGAGCTGATCCCGCCGGATTGAATCCACGGATCTCAGTGACATGTCGAAAACCGAAACACTCAAAGCACGTATCGCGGAGCGTTTTCCGGAACTCGTGGATGCACCCGGAAGCGCGGATATGCCTACCTTCGAGGTGCCTCACGGTGCCTGGCTGGAGGTCTGCGGTGCGCTTCGGGAAGACCCGGGGTTTGCGTTCGAACAGCTCACCGACTTGTGCGGAGTGGACTATTCCGCCTACGGCACGACGGAGTGGCAGACCGACGGTGCGAGCGGTACCGGTTTCAGCCGCGGCGTGGTGGAGCGCAGCACCGGTCGCTCCGCGGCAGTGGTTGTCCAGGCGGCGGCTTCGGAGCGTCGCTTCGCCGTGGTGGTCCACCTGTTGTCGTTGACCCACAACTGGCGGGTACGGCTGCGCTGTTATGCGGCGGATGATGAATTGCCGGTGGTGGATTCTCTGTTTGATGTCTGGCGTGGCGCGGACTGGTTCGAGCGGGAAGCATTTGACCTGTTCGGGATCGTGTTCGAGGGGCACCCGGACCTGCGCAGATTGCTGACCGACTACGGATTCATCGGTCACCCGTTTCGCAAGGATTTTCCGTTGGTGGGCCAGGTGGAAATGCGGTACGACACCGAACAAGGCCGCGTCGTCTATGAGCCGGTGAGCATCGAACCGAGGGTGCTGGTGCCGAGGGTCATTCGACCGCCGCCAACGGGTGGTCAGGGGAGTCCCGGAGATGCCTGAGATTCAGAGCTACACGCTCAATTTCGGGCCGCAACACCCGGCGGCACACGGTGTCCTGCGTCTGGTGCTGGAATTGGACGGTGAGGTCATCCGCCGTGCCGACCCGCATGTCGGCTTGCTGCATCGTGGCACCGAGAAGCTCGCCGAGAGCAAACCCTACAATCAGAGCATCGGCTACATGGACCGTCTCGACTATGTGTCGATGATGTGCAACGAGCATGGCTATGTACTGGCGATCGAAAAGCTGCTGGGCATCGTACCGCCGATACGGGCCCGCTACATTCGTGTTCTGTTCGACGAGATCACGCGGGTGCTCAATCATCTCATGTGGCTGGGAACCCATGCGCTCGATGTCGGCGCCATGACCATGTTCCTGTACTGCTTTCGCGAGCGCGAGGACCTGCTCGACTGCTACGAGGCGGTGTCAGGGGCACGCATGCATGCAACTTACTATCGCCCTGGTGGCGTGTATCGCGATCTGCCCGACAGCATGGCCCAGTACCAGACTTCCGCGGCGCGCAGCGAGCGCGAGGCGCGCCGTCTCAACGAGGAGCGTTCCGGCTCCCTGCTCGATTTCATCGAGCATTTCACCGACGGGTTTCCGCACCACATCGACGAGTACGAGGCCCTGTTGACCGACAATCGTATCTGGAAGCAGCGCACCGTGGGAATCGGCGTGGTGAGCCCCGAGGATGCGCTCAATATGGGGTTTACCGGGCCGATGTTGCGCGGCTCGGGGGTGGCATGGGATCTTCGCAAGAAACAGCCCTACGAAGTCTACGATCAGATGGATTTCGATATACCCATTGGCACCAATGGTGACAGTTACGATCGTTATCTGGTGCGGGTGGAGGAAATGCGTCAGTCGAATCGTATCATTCGCCAGTGCATCGAGTGGCTGCGTGCCAACCCGGGACCGGTGATGCTCGACGACCACAAGGTTGATCCGCCCGGGCGTGAGGAGATGAAAGAGGATATGGAGGCCCTCATCCACCACTTCAAGCTGTTCACCGAAGGCTATTGTGTACCCGAGGGCGAGGTCTACGCGGCGATCGAACACCCCAAGGGGGAGTTCGGTTGCTACATCATCTCCGATGGCGCCAACAAGCCGTATCGGCTCAAGATCAGGGCCCCGGGTTACCCCCATATGGCGGGCGTCGACCATCTGGTGCGGGGGCATATGCTGGCTGACGTGGTGACGGTGATCGGTACCCTGGATGTGGTGTTCGGGGAGATAGACCGGTGAGCGGGGCCGACCCCCTGGACAACGGCGACATCGACGGCCGGCTTGATAGCCACGTCCGCGAGGAGATCGATCGCTGGCTGGAGAAGTATCCGCCGGATCGAAAACAGTCCGCGGTACTGGCGGCATTGCGCGTGGTACAGCATCACAATGGCGGTTATCTCACCACCGAACTGATGGATGCGGTGGCCGCCTACCTGGGTATGCCGGCGATCGCGGTGTATGAAGTGGTGAGCTTTTATTCGATGATGGAATCCCGGCCGGTCGGGCGTCACAATGTCGCGGTGTGCACCAATATCTCCTGCATGCTGCGCGGTGCCGATCGCATCGTCGAACATATCGAGCAGCGTCTGGGGATCAAGCTCGGTGAGAGTACCGCCGACGGCAGGATTTACCTCAAGGCTGAGGAAGAGTGTCTGGCTGCCTGTTGCGGTGCGCCCATGATGCAGGTCGACCACGTTTATCATGAGCATCTGACCGCCGACAAGGTGGATCAGATCCTGGACGGTCTGGAGTAACCGTATGGCCAACGAAGTCTGTTACGCCACCCTGGGCCTGGAATGTCCGTGGTCGATGGAAAGCTATGTCAGCCTCGGTGGTTACCAAGCGTGGAAGCGAATCCTCAACGACAAGGTGTCGCCGCAGGAAGTGATCGAGGAGGTCAAGGCCTCCGGTCTGCGTGGTCGTGGCGGCGCTGGTTTCCCCACCGGTCTCAAGTGGAGTTTCATGCCCCGTGATTATCAGGGCCAGAAATACCTGGTGTGCAACTCCGACGAGTCTGAACCGGGAACCTGCAAGGACCGCGACATACTCAGATTCAACCCGCATGCGCTGGTCGAGGGCATGGCGATCGCCGGCTATGCCATGGGCGCCACGATAGGCTACAACTATATGCGCGGAGAGTTCATGGACGAGCCCTACCTGCATTTCGATGCGGCCGTGTCCGATGCCCGGGAGGCCGGTCTGCTGGGTCGGAACATACTCGACTCGGGTGTCGATTTCGAACTCCATCCGACCCTCGGCGCGGGTGCCTATATCTGCGGCGAGGAAACCGCGTTGCTCGAGTCCCTGGAGGGCAAGAAAGGCCAACCCCGGTTCAAGCCCCCGTTTCCTGCCAACTTCGGTCTCTACGGCAAACCGACCACCATCAACAACACCGAGAGCCTGGCTTCGGTGCCCAGCATCATGCGCAATGGTGCGCAATGGTTTGCCGACATGGGTGTGGCCAAGTCCGGCGGCAGTAAATTGTTCTCGGTTTCCGGTCATGTCGCCAAGCCCGGAAATTTCGAGGTCGGGATGGGCACGCCGTTTCGCGATTTGCTGGACATGGCAGGTGGGGTCTGGAATGGACGCGTCCTGAAGGCAGTCATACCGGGTGGTTCCTCGGTACCGGTGGTGCCGGCCGAGATCATGCTGGAAACCAATATGGATTACGACTCGCTAACCCAGGCGGGATCCATGTTGGGCTCGGGCGCGGTCATCGTCATGGATGACAGCACCGATATGGTGCGGATGCTGCGGCGGATCTCGCGGTTCTATTTTTCGGAATCCTGCGGACAATGTACGCCCTGTCGGGAAGGCACCGGTTGGCTCTATCGGATGCTGTGTCGGATCGTCGACGGCCAGGGTCACTCCGAGGACCTGGAGAGGCTGGATACGGTTGCCGCCAACATCGAGGGCCGCACCATCTGCGCGCTGGGTGACGCGGCGGCAATGCCGGTGCGCAGTTTTCTGCGCCACTATCGGCATGAATTCGCCTACTACATTGAACACGGTCGCAGCATGGTGGGATCGGATACGGCGGAGGCGGCTTGAACGGATACTCCTGCAATACTGACCGGATGGACCGATGAGCGACGACCTGGTCCAGATCGAGATCGACGGCAAGGCAATGCCGGCCCGCAAGGGCGCCATGATCATCGAGGTGGCTGATGCCGCCGGTATAAGGATTCCCAGATTCTGTTATCACCCTAAATTGTCGATCGCGGCCAACTGCCGCATGTGTCTGGTCGAAGTGGAAAAAGCGCCGAAAGCGCTGCCGGCCTGCGCGACGCCGGTGATGGATGGCATGAAGGTATTGACCCATTCCGCAAAGGCGATCGCCGGTCAGAAGGCGACCATGGAGTTCCTGCTTATCAACCACCCGCTGGATTGCCCGATCTGTGATCAGGGTGGTGAATGTGAACTGCAGGACGTGTCGTTGGGTTACGGTTCGGGCGTGTCACGCTTCAGCGAGCGCAAACGGGTGGTGATGGACCAAGACATCGGGCCTTTGGTCGCCACCGAGATGACACGTTGCATCCACTGCACCCGCTGCGTCCGCTTTGGTGACGAAATTGCCGGTCTGCGTGAACTGGGGGCCATCGGTCGGGGCGAGTTTCTGGAGATCGGCACCTATGTTGGTCATGCCATGGTCTCGGAGCTGTCGGGCAACGTCATTGATCTGTGCCCGGTCGGCGCGCTCACCGCCAAGCCTTCCCGATTCCGTGCCCGTGCTTGGGAACTGGTTCAGCACGACAGTGTTTCGGCCCACGACTCGGTGGGTTCGAATGTCTCTTTGCACACCCTCCGCAACGAGGTCATTCGCACCGTGCCCAGGGACAACGAAGCGGTCAACGAGGCCTGGATATCGGACCGTGACCGCTACAGTTATGTGGGGCTGAAAGCACAGGACCGGCTCACCACGCCGCTGGTGCGTGGTAATGAGGGCTTACGTGAGGCGGAGTGGGAGCAGGCACTGGAGGCCACCGTCGAGGGCGTGCGCGCGGTCATCGCGGAACACGGTGTCGATTCGGTCGGCGTGCTGGTGTCTCCCAATGCCACCGCGGAAGAGATGTTCCTGCTGCAAAAGTGGGCCCGCGACCTGGGCATCGTCAACATAGATCATCGTTTGCGGCAGACCGATACCTCAGGCCAGGACGTGGCGCCGCCGCTGCCGTGGCTGGGGCAGTCTCTGGTAGACCTGGAATCGCTGGATGCCGCACTGCTGGTGGGCTCCAACATCCGCATGGAACAACCGCTGGCGGGACACCGGATTCGCAAAGCGGCGCTCAGGGGCGCACAGGTCAGCTTCATCAACAGCCGACGCCACGAATTTCTATTTCCGGTCAGTCACCACTTGCTGGTAGCGCCTCAGCAGATGGTGCGGAGCGTTGCCGAACTGGCCGCGGCAGTGGCGGAGCTGCGTGGCGTGACATTGCCGGAGTGGCTCGAAGACGCCGCCGGGTTGCAACCCGGGGAACAACAACAGGCCCTGGCCCGCACCCTGATCGACGCCGAGCACGGTGCCGTATTGATGGGTTCGCAATCGATGGTGCACCCGGGCTACTCCGTATTGTGTCGGTTGGCCGCGTGGATCGCCGCGCAAACGCAGTGCCGGCTCGGGTACCTCCCGGAAGCTGCCAACAGTGCGGGCGGTTGGCTGGCGGGAGCGGTGCCGCACCGCCTGCCTGGAGCGAGACCCTGCAACCGTACCGGTCTTGCAGCCTCCGCCATGGTGGAGAAAGCCTGCCGGGCGTGGATATTGTTCGGTGTCGAACCCGAGCTCGACTGTGCGGTGCCGGGGGCTGCGCTCAGTGCCGTACGCCAGGCGGATTTTGTCGTTTCCCTGACATCCTGGGCGAGTCCGGTAGCGCGTGATTACAGCAGCGTGATGCTGCCGATCGCTGCGGCCGGCGAGACCGCCGGCACCTGGATCAATCTCGAGGGCCGCTGGCAGACGGTCCGTGGGGCGGTAACACCGCCCGGCGAAGCGCGTCCGGGCTGGAAGGTACTGCGCGTGTTGGGCAATCTGTTCGATCTCCAGGAATTCGACTACATGTCAGCGGACCAGGTGCTGGACGAACTGTACGAGACCTGCCGGGAGATCGAACCCGACAACCGTATGGAAAGTAGCGCCAGAGTGGCTGTTGGCGACGATGTCGCTGGCCTTTTCCGAGGCGGTGACGTGCCGATCTACGCGGTCGACGCGATGGTACGTCGCTCCGGGCCATTGCAGGCCACGCCACTCGCTGCGGTCGCTGACGCCCGTGTCAACGCGAGAACCCTGGACAACAGCGGTTGCGTGGCCGGTACCGAAGTGATCGTGCGCCAGAACGGCGTGCAGGTTGTGTTACCGCTGGTGCTGGATGACACGGTGCCGGATGACTGTGTGTGGATACCCGCTGGTGTGGCAGGTACCGAAGCTCTGGGACCGCTGGTCGGCCCCGTCGAACTGGCAACCGGCCGTTGAGGCGGCTTCCGGTGGCTAGGATCAACGATACGCTGGGGCCCCAGGCCCGTGACGGCGACAAACAGAAGCAGCGGCATGGTTGAAACACTGCAGAGCATCTGGTTTGCCCTTCCCGAGGGTTTGCGTTTGCTGGTCTGGACCCTGGTCAAGATCGTCGTGATCGTGTTGCCGTTGCTGATCTCGGTCGCCTATCTGACCTTTGCGGAACGCAAAATCATCGGCTATATGCAGACCAGGATCGGACCCAACCGGGTTGGGCCGAAAGGTTGGCTGCAGCCGATTGCGGATGCGGTCAAGTTGATGTTCAAGGAGATCGTGCTGCCGGCCGGCTCCAACCGGTTTTTGTTCGTGCTCAGCCCGATCATCGCATTCGCGCCGGCGCTGGCTGCGTGGGCGGTGATTCCGTTCGATGACGGACTGGTGCTGGCGAATGTGGATGCGGGTCTGCTCTATCTGCTGGCCCTGACTTCACTGGGTGTCTACGGGATCATCATCGCCGGCTGGGCTTCCAACTCCAAGTACGCATTTCTCGGTGCCATGCGATCGGCGGCTCAGATCGTTTCCTATGAGATCCCCATGGGGTTTGCGCTGGTAGGCGTGTTGATGGCGGCGGGCAGCCTCAACCTGTCGAATATCGTACACGCGCAGGAGGGCAGTCTGCTGCATTGGTACTGGTTGCCGTTGCTACCCTTGTTCCTGACCTATTTCATTTCTGGCGTGGCAGAGACCAACCGGGCGCCGTTCGACATGGCCGAGGGCGAATCGGAGATCGTCGCCGGTTTCCACGTCGAGTACTCCGGGATGTTGTTCGCGGCCTTTTTTCTCGGTGAGTACGCCAACATGATCCTCATCGCCGCGCTGACCTCGGTGCTGTTCATGGGTGGCTGGCTGTCACCATTTCAGGGCATACCGTTTTTGGAAGCGTTCTTTGCACCGGTGCCCGGTATCGTCTGGCTGTGGCTGAAAACCGCGTTCTTCCTGCTGCTGTTTCTTTGGTTTCGAGCCACTTTTCCACGGTTTCGTTATGACCAGGTCATGCGGCTGGGCTGGAAGGTGTTGATTCCGGTGACCCTGGTGTGGATCTTCGTGCTCGGCGCCGCCATTTACGGGGAACTGGGGCCATGGTTCAGCTGATGGGCGCGCAGTGGATCGACAGGGCGGCTGACAACAGTCAGCAACCGGGGGACAGGCGGTCATGATGCAGTCGGTCAAGCATTACCTCAAGAGTTTCATGTTCCTGGAGTTGCTGGTGGGCATGGGGGTGACCGGGCGCCAGTTTTTTGCGCGCAAGGTCACCATCCAGTATCCGGAAGAGAAAACACCGTTGTCGCCGCGGTTTCGTGGGCTGCATGCCTTGCGGCGCTACCCGAACGGTGAGGAGCGCTGTATCGCCTGTAAACTCTGTGAAGCGGTTTGTCCGGCGTTGGCGATTACCATCGAGTCGGAACCCCGGAAAGACGGTACGCGGCGCACCACTCGCTACGATATCGATCTATTCAAGTGTATCTACTGCGGTTTCTGTGAAGAGGCTTGCCCGGTCGATGCGATCGTCGAGACCTCGGAGTTCGAGTACCACTTCGAGAATCGTGGCGAACAGATCATGACCAAGGAGAAACTGCTGGCCGTGGGTGACAAATACGAGGCCAGAATAGCCGCTGACCGTGCTGCCGATGCGGCTTACCGATAGCGGAGCATGACACCTCATGGTCTTTGAAAAGTTCCTGTTTTACCTGTTCGCCGCGGTGCTGGTGTTTGCGGCGCTGCGAGTGATCAGTGTCCGCAATCCCGTCCACGCCGTTCTGTTCCTGGTGCTGGCCTTCTTCAACAGCGCGGTCCTGTGGATGCTGCTGGAGGCAGAGTTCCTGGCCATCGTGCTGGTGCTGGTCTATGTGGGGGCGGTGATGGTGTTGTTCCTGTTCGTGGTGATGATGCTGGACATCAACGTCGCGCCCCTGCGAGAGGGTTTTATTCGCTATCTGCCGGTGGGAATCCTGGTGGCAGTGATCATCCTGACGGAAATGGGTCTGTTGCTGGCATCGGAATTCTTCCAGTCGGAGCGTTTCTCCGCAGTCGTACATCCCCCGGGCTACAGCAATACCGAGGAGCTGGGCAGCGTGCTCTACACCCAGTATGTCTATCCCTTTGAGATCGCCGGGGTGATTTTGCTGGTGGCGATCGTGGCGGCGATCACCTTGACCTTGCGTCGCCGCCCGGATTCCCGTCGCCAGAACCCGGCCGAGCAGATCCGGGTCCGTCGCGACGATCGGCTGAAAATCATCAAGATGGATGCGGACAAGGGAGCTTGAGGCCGTGATCACGTTGCTGGATTATCTGCTGCTGGGTGCCATCCTGTTCTGTCTGAGCATTGCCGGCATTTTTCTCAACCGCAAGAACATCATCATTCTGCTGATGTCGATCGAGTTGATGTTGCTGTCGGTGAACTTCAATTTCGTCGCTTTCTCGCACTTTCTGGGTGACCCCGCCGGACAGATTTTCGTGTTCTTCATCCTCACCGTCGCCGCGTCCGAAGCGGCCATCGGGTTGGCTATCCTGGTGGTGGTGTTTCGCAATCGCGCCACCATCAACGTGGCCGACCTGGACACCATGAAGGGCTGACACCGATGGAGAATCTCTACCTTGCCATCCCGTTGTCGCCGCTGCTGGGTTCGGCCATTGTCGGTCTGTTCTGCATGCGTATCAGCCGTGCGGTCGCGCACTGGGTGACCACGCTCAGCGTGGCGGTGGCGTTCTTGTTGTCGGCCTGGGTGCTGTGGGGATTTGGCACCGGCACCCTGGGCGTGTTCAACGGTACGGTCTACCAGTGGATGGTGGTCGACGGTGTGCAGATGGAGATCGGTTTCCTGGTCGATCAGCTGACCGCGGTCATGATGACCGTGGTGACCTTCGTATCGCTGATGGTTCACATCTATACCATCGGCTATATGGAGGAGGATCCGGGCTACAACCGGTTTTTCAGCTATATATCATTGTTCACGTTTTCCATGCTGATGTTGGTGATGGCCAACAACTTCCTGCAGTTGTTCTTCGGTTGGGAAGCGGTGGGTCTGGTGTCCTATCTGCTGATCGGTTTCTGGTACAAGCGCCCGAGCGCGGTCTATGCCAACATCAAGGCGTTCCTGGTCAACCGTGTCGGTGATTTCGGGTTTCTGCTGGGAATCGCGGCGGTGTTGATGTATTTCGGCAGCCTCGACTACGGTGACGTGTTCGCCGCGGCGCCCATGGCGCGCGACCTGACCATGGAGATCCTGCCAGGCACTCCCTGGCTGGTGATCACGGTGATCTGTCTGCTGTTGTTCGTCGGCGCCATGGGCAAGTCGGCACAGGTACCCCTGCATGTCTGGCTGCCCGATTCGATGGAAGGCCCAACCCCGATATCGGCGCTGATCCATGCCGCCACCATGGTGACCGCGGGCATCTTCATGGTGGCGCGTATGTCGCCGTTGTTCGAGTTGAGCGAAACGGCACTCAGTGTGGTGCTGGTGATCGGCTCGATCACCATGCTGTTCATGGGTCTGGTGGGTATCGTGCAGACCGACATCAAGCGGGTAGTGGCCTATTCGACTCTCTCGCAACTCGGTTATATGACAGTGGCGCTTGGTGCCTCCGCCTATAGTGTCGCCATCTTCCATTTGATGACGCACGCATTTTTCAAGGCATTGCTGTTTCTGGCCGCCGGCTCGGTCATCATCGCCATGCATCATGAACAGGACATGCGCAAGATGGGTGGTTTGCGCAAGTATATGCCGATTACCTGGATCACCTCGTTGACCGGTTCACTGGCCTTGATCGGATTCCCCTTTTTCTCCGGGTTCTACTCCAAGGACAGCATCATCGAAGCCCTGCATCTGTCGACCATCCCTGGCGCCGGCATCGCTTACTGGGCCGCGGTGGCGACCGTGTTCGTGACAGCCTTTTACACTTTCCGCATGTACTTTCTGGTGTTTCATGGCAAGGAGCGCATGGATGAGCACACCCGTGAGCATTTGCACGAAACCAAGCCGGTGGTGACCGTGCCGTTGGTAATGCTGGCCATCCCTTCGTTGTTGATCGGTTATCTGACCATAGAGCCCATGCTGTTCGGCGGCTTTCTCGATCAGTCGATTCTGGTGGCGCCCGAGCATGACGTAGTCGCCCGGCTCGGGGAGGAGTTTGACGGCCCGTTTGCTTTTGCGTTGCATGGTTTGACCGGACTTGCGTTCGCGCTGGCGATGGCGGGTGTGATCGCGGCCTGGTTGCTTTACATTGTGTCGCCCGGGTTGCCGGCGAAGTTCGCCGCCTGGTTCAGCCCCGTCTACCGCTTGCTGGTCAACAAGTACGGTTTTGATGAATTCAACGACAAGGTGTTTGCCGGTGGCAGCCGGGGATTGGGCACCTGGTTGTGGAAGGTCGGCGACGTGGCCGTGATTGACGGTGTCATGGTCAACGGTACCGCGCGATTGGTGGGTTGGACCGCGGCAGTGACCCGCTACCTGCAGTCGGGCTATCTGTACCACTACGCGTTTGCGATGATTGTTGGTCTGCTGGTGTTCCTGAGCTGGCTGGTGCTGCGTTGATTTTTCGGAGACTGTTGGATGCTGTCTGACCTGCCCCTGCTGAGCCTGGTGATCTGGGGCCCGATCCTGGCCGGAGTCGGCATATTGTTTGTGGGCGAAGCCAATCCCGGCGGTGCCCGCCGGCTGGCATTGGTGTCCTCTATCCTGACCTTCGTGTTCAGCATCCCGCTGTACACGCTGTTCGATGTCGATACCGCGAACATGCAGTTCCAGGAGCTGGCGCCCTGGATTCCGGGTTTCAACATCAATTACCACCTCGGTGTCGACGGCTTTTCCATGCCGTTGATCCTGTTGACCAGTTTCATCACCGTGCTGGTCGTGGTCGCGGGTTGGGAAGTGATCCAGAAGCGGGTGGCGCAATACATGGCGGCCTTTCTGATCATGGAAGGCTTCATCATCGGCATGTTCTCCTCTCTGGATGCCATCTTGTTCTACGTCTTTTTCGAGGCCCTGTTGATTCCCATGTTCCTGGTGATCGGTATCTGGGGTGGACCACGCAGGGTCTATGCGACCATCAAGTTCTTTCTCTACACCTTCCTCGGCTCGGTGATGATGCTGGTGGCGCTGCTGTATCTGTTTTTCCAGTCCGGCAGTTTCGAGATTCTGGTATTCCATGACCTGCCGCTGACGTTGACGGAGCAGATCCTGATCTTCCTCGCTTTCCTGATCGCTTTTGCGGTCAAGGTGCCGATGTGGCCGGTACATACCTGGTTGCCGGATGCCCATGTCGAGGCGCCCACCGGTGGTTCGGTCATTCTGGCGGCGATTACCCTGAAAATCGGTGGCTACGGACTGCTGCGGTTCTCACTGCCGATCACACCGGATGCCGCGGCAACGCTTGATTGGCTGATCATCGGCCTGTCACTGATCGCGGTGGTCTATATCGGTCTGGTGGCGTTGGTGCAGCACGACATGAAAAAGCTGATCGCCTATTCGTCGATCGCGCACATGGGTTTCGCGACACTCGGTTTCTTTTTGGTATTTTCCATCTCCCGCAACACCGGCAGCCTGCAGGGGGCCGCCATGGGTATCGAGGGCGGCATGGTGCAAATGCTCTCGCACGGGTTTATTTCAGCTGCGATGTTCCTGTGTGTAGGCGTGCTTTACGATCGTGTTCACAGTCGCGAGATCAGCGCTTATGGCGGGGTGGTCAACACCATGCCTGTGTTCACGACCCTCATGGTGCTGTTCGCCATGGCCAACGCCGGGCTACCGGGAACTTCCGGATTCGTCGGTGAGTTCATGGTGATCCTGAGCAGTTTCAAAGCCAATTTCTGGATCGCTTTCCTGGCAGCGCTCACCCTGATCCTCGGCGCTGCCTATACGTTGTGGATGATCAAACGGGTGTTCTTTGGCGAAGTGGCCAACCCGGAGGTGGCGGCGCTCAAGGACATCAACACCCGCGAGTTCATCATCCTGGGAGTGCTCGCGGTTGTCGTGGTGTTGTTCGGTGTGTGGCCCGATCCTGTCGTGTCGGTGTTGCACAGCTCGGTCGACAACCTGATCCAGCATGTTTCCGTTTCCAAGTTGTAGGGCGCCGGTAGCCACATGAATTTCACATTGCCCGATTTCAGCCTGGTGGTCGCCGAGATGTTCGTGCTCGGCATGACCTGCCTGCTGCTGGTGGTTGACGCATTTCTCAGCGACCGCCATCGCGAGGTCAGCTATCGAATCGCGCAGGGGACCCTGCTGGTCGCGGCGTTGCTGACCTGGACCATGGCGGGCACCGACCGGGTGATCGGCTTCGATGGGCACTATGTCAGCGACGCAATGGCGGGTACGTTGAAGACCATGCTGTTGCTGGTCGTTGCCGCGGTTTTCGTGTATTCCCGTGACTATCTGCGGGCTCGCGGCCTGTTCAAGGGCGAGTTTTACGTGCTCGGGCTGTTTGCCACCCTGGGGATGATGATCATGGTCTCCGCGGGCAGTCTGCTGAGCCTGTACATGGGCCTGGAACTGCTGAGCCTCAGCCTCTACGCGTTGGTCGCTATCGACCGTGACAACGGCGCCGCTTCGGAGGCGGCGATCAAGTATTTCGTACTCGGTTCCCTGGCATCGGGCATGCTGCTGTACGGGATTTCGATGATCTATGGCGCCACCGGCAGCATCCTGATCAGTGAAATCGCGCTGGTGGCCAGCGACGCTGGTCCCAGCAATCCCATCCTTGCCTTTGGCCTGGTGTTCCTGGTGATTGGCGTCGCCTTCAAGCTCGGCGCGGTGCCTTTTCACATGTGGCTCCCGGATGTCTATCATGGTGCGCCCACCGCGGTGACGCTGTTCGTCGGCTCGGCACCCAAGGTGGCGGCATTTGCGATCGCGGTTCGTATTCTGGTCGACAGCATGGGCCAGTTGCACCAGGACTGGCAGCCGATGCTGATCGTGCTGTCGGTATTGTCGATGGGTATCGGCAACCTGGTGGCTATCGCGCAAACCAACATCAAACGGATGCTTGCCTACTCGACCATTGCCAATGTCGGCTTTCTGCTGCTGGGCATTCTTGCGGGCACGGCGGAAGGTTATGCCGCGTCGATGTTTTACACTATCACCTACGTGATCACCGTCAGTGGCGCTTTCGGCGTCGTGCTGCTGCTGAGCCGCGCCGGCTTCGAGTCCGATCGTCTGGAAGACTTCAAGGGGCTGAACCAGCGTAGTCCGTGGATCGCTTTCGTGATGTTGGTGGTGATGTTCTCGACCGCGGGTATTCCACCGCTGGTGGGTTTCTACGCCAAGCTGGCGGTACTCAAAGCAGTGGTCGACGCCGGGCTGGTGTGGTTGGCGGTGGTAGCGGTAGTGTTTTCGATCATCGGCGCCTTTTACTATCTGCGCGTAATCAGGCTCATGTATTTCGAAGATGCGGAAAGCAGCGAGCCGATCGGTGGCAGCACCGATGCCCGGATCGTACTGGGTGCCAACGGCATGTTGCTAGTCGTGCTCGGATTGACCCCGGGCTGGTTGATGGCGCTGTGTGCCGCTGCTTTCGCCTGATTCTCAGCTCGTCGGCCCACACAATAGTCTTTCCTGCGGCCGCGCGGGAATCCCCATTGCGGTGTAAATCGGGTTAGAATCCACGGTCTTTGTGTGGCGATTGATGGCGACCATGAAAGCACAACTGATATCCGAGATCCGTTTGCCCACGCCGGCCCGGCAAGCCGCCGGCTCCGAGGTGGAGCCGCTCAGCGGCAATGAGGCCATCGCTCGCGGCGCCTGGGAGGCCGGAGTCAGGATTGCCACCGCCTACCCCGGCACGCCCAGCACCGAAATCCTCGAAAATCTGAGCGGGTATCCCGTGGAGGATCTGGTCGCGCAATGGTCCACCAACGAAAAGGTTGCGCTGGACGTTGCCATCGGCGGCTCCTTTGCGGGGGTGCGCTCCATTGTCGCCATGAAGCACGTTGGTCTCAACGTGGCATCCGACTCACTGATGTCGCAAACCTATATCGGTGTGAACGCCGGTCTGGTGCTGGTGGTCTGTGACGACCCCGGTATCCACAGTTCGCAGAACGAGCAGGACACCCGCATCTACGCTCGCCTGGCCATGGTGCCGGTGCTGGAGCCCTCGGATGCCCAGGAAGCACTGGACTACACGCGGCGGGCATTTGAAATCTCCGAGCGGTTCGATACCCCGGTGATCCTCAGGAGCACCACAAGACTCTCGCATACACGCAGCGCCGTGCGTATGAGTCCGCGTCAGCACGTGGCTGCGAAGGGCTTCGTGGAGGACACGGTCAAGAACGTGATGATTCCGTCACATGCCCGGCTCAGCCACCCCAAGCTGCTGGAGCGCAGCCAGAGGCTGACCGATATGCTGGAGGATACCGATCTCATCCAGTGGCAGCGCGGCAGCGGTGCCATCGGCGTGATCACCGCCGGTACCGCCTATACCTATGTCAAGGAGGTGCTCCCGGAGGCCAGTGTGCTCAAGTTGGGGGTGACCTGGCCATTGCCACCGCAAACGATCCGCGAATTCTGCCGCTCGGTTGAGCGGGTGTTCGTGGTGGAAGAACTGGAGCCGCTGATCGAGCAGGAGATACTTGCACTGGGGATCAAGGTGGAGGGCAAGATCTGGTTGCCGCGCACCGGTGAATATTCGCCAGAGGTCTTGCGTGAGAGCTTTTACCGTGCCGGCGTGCTGGCGGACCGGCCCGCCGACATGGTCGACACCAGCGACCCCCTGGCGCGTCCCCCGTTGCTGTGTTCGGGTTGCCCGCACACAGGCGCCTATATGGCTCTGCGGGCCACTGACGCGCGGGTGGCTGGCGACATCGGTTGCTACACGCTGGCCGCCATCGAACCACTGAAAGCCATCGATACCTGCGTGGCCATGGGCTCCAGCATTGGAGTCGCCACCGGTCTGGCCAAGGCCGGAGTGGAAAAGAAGCCGGTAGTCGCCACCATCGGCGACTCCACATTTCTGCATTCGGGCATCGCACCATTGATCGACGCTGTCTACAACGACGCCAATATCACGGTGGTCATCCTCGACAATCACACGGTGGCCATGACCGGTGGCCAGGATCATCCGGGTACTGGCAGGACCTTGCGGGGCGACCAGACCCACCGGCTGGATTTCGAACAACTGGTACATGCCGTGGGCGTGCCCTGGGTACGCAAGATCGATTCCTACGACCTGGGCAAGGTGTACCAGACTTTTCGTGAAGCCATGGAATTCAAGGGTGTCTCGGTGGTGATCGCCGATCGTCCCTGCGTGCTGGACCCGGTCAAGATCAAGGGCACGCCGTTCGCGGTGGAGGGTGAAAAATGTATCGCCTGTCAGTCTTGTATGAATCTCGGTTGCCCCTCGATTCTGTGGAGCGACGAATGGCACGAGGGACGGCACAAGGTGAAGATTGATACCACCACCTGCATCGGATGTTCGTTGTGTGCGCAAATCTGCCCCACCGACTGTATCCGGCTCAGCGCAAGTGTGGACGGGGCCGGTGGGGAGGTCTGACGTGACCGTCGCCGATACCCGGGCGGTCCCGCGGTCCAATCCTGCGCCACGCATTCGCAACGTGCTGGTGGTGGGCGTCGGCGGTCAGGGTGTCATCATGATCTCGCGGGTGCTGGCAAAACTATGCCAGCAGCACAACTATACGGTGAAGCAAAGCGAAGTCCACGGCATGGCCAAACGTGGCGGCGTGGTTTTCAGCCATATCCGTTTTGGTGAGCAGGTTTACTCGCCCACCATACCCAGGGGTGAAGCCGACATACTGGTTGCCCTGGAATGGGCGGAGGCGCTGCGTTGGCTGCCCCATCTCAGACCCGAAAGTGGCACGTTGATCGCCGATACCCGGCGCATCGTACCCCCGTTTTCCTGCCGCAACCGCAAGAAAGGCGCCGGCCTGCGCTATGTCAAGGAGGAAGTCCGCGACATCATCGCCCAGGTTCCCAACAGCTACGCCCTGGATGCCAGCGGGATTGCCAGCCAGCTGGGCAACGAGCGGGCCGCCAACACCGTGCTGCTGGGAGCATTGTCAACGGCGCTGGATTTTCCCGAGGACGAGTGGCAACGGGTGATTGCCGGTATCGTCCCGGCGGCGACCATAGAGACCAATCGCAGGGCATTCAGCCACGGGCGTGACTGGGTACTGGACAACAGATGGGCGGACCCCGTTGATGACCCCGGCATTGTAGAGCCGGCTGACGAGGCGCCCGGCGAAAGCCACCAAGTGAATCTGGAGATCACCGAAGCCTGGTGCAAGGGTTGCGACATCTGCGTGAAGCTGTGTCCCGAACGTTGTCTGCGGCTCAATGCCCGTCAACTCGTGGAGTTGATCGATGCGGAGGCCTGTACGGGCTGTCGGCTCTGCGAGTGGCTGTGCCCGGACTTCGCCATCAGGGTGGCGTGATGGCCGAGGGCGGTGCAATGCAACTGTTGCAGGGCAACCATGCCTGCGCGCTGGGTGCCATCGCGGCGGGATGCCGTTTTTTCGCGGGATATCCGATCACGCCATCGTCAGAGATTGCCGAGCGCATGGCCAGGGAGTTGCCGCGAGTGGACGGCGTGTTCGTGCAGATGGAGGACGAAATTGCTTCCATGGGCGCGGTGATCGGCGCGTCCTGCGGTGGTGTGAAGGCCATGACCGCCACCAGCGGACCCGGTTTTTCCCTGAAACAGGAAAACCTCGGTTATGCGGCGGCCACGGAAATCCCCTGCGTGGTGGTCAACGTGATGCGCGGCGGACCCAGCACCGGCATGCCGACGCGGCCAGCCCAGGGTGATGTGATGCAGGCTCGCTGGGGCACCCACGGGGATCATCCCGTCATCGTGCTGACACCGGACTCGGTGCAGGAGGCCTACGCGCAGACTGCGCGGGCCTTCAACCTGGCGGAGCGCCTGCGGATGCCGGTGGTGGTGTTGCTGGACGAGGTCATTGGCCATCTCACCGAATCGGTGCAACTGAGTACCGCGGCGGAGCTGGAAATCGTCGATCGTGTGTTTGCCTCCGGTCCACCGGAGGCGTATCAGCCATATGCCGCCGATGTTGGCGGTGTGCCCGCAATGGCTCGACCCGGAGACGGCTACCGGGTGCACACCACCGGACTCACGCATGCCGAATCGGGCTACCCGACGCAGGATCCCGATACCGTCAAACGGGTGATACACCGATTGCTGCACAAGCTCGATGCCCATGCCGGCGAGATCGAATGTTACCAAATCACGGACTGCGAGGATGCCGATATCGTGGTGGTGGCCTACGGGATCACTGCCAGAGCGGCCAAAAGCGCGTTGAGGCTGGCCCGGCAACGGGGGCTCAAAGTCGGTCTGTTTCGACCCGTGACGCTGTGGCCCTTCCCGGAACAGGCCCTGCTCGAGGCCTGCCGGCAGGCACACTCGGTGCTGGTCCCGGAGATGAATGCCGGGCAGTTGTGTCTGGAAGTGGAACGTCTGTGTGGCTCGCAGCCGAATGTTTTCCGCCTGAACCGGATCGACGGTGAGCCCATTGCTCCGCTCGAGATCATGAACCGAATC
>CBDVAK010000027.1:0-19989 GCA_965371945.1 uncultured Candidatus Competibacteraceae bacterium | reverse complement strand
AATCCTGCGCAATCTGGTAACTTTGTTTCGGCCAATCGCCTCAAACGTCGAGACCAAACGGGTCGTCGATGCTACGGCTGGGTTCCGTGAACCAACGCGGCCCGGTGTCGGTGACCCGGAAGTGGTCTTCCAGTCGCACGCCGAATTCTCCCGGCAGGCAGATCATCGGTTCGTTGGAAAAGCACATGCCGGGCGCCAATGGAGTTTGGTTGCCGGCGACCAGATAGCTCCATTCATGCACATCCAGGCCGATGCCGTGACCGGTACGGTGGGGTAGACCGGGCAACCGATAGCCGGGACCGAGTCCGCCAGCCTCGATCACCCGGCGTGCGGCGGCATCGACTTCGGCGCAGGCGACACCCGGTTGTGCTGCCTCGAATGCGGCAGCTTGAGCCGTTTTCTCCAGGTTCCAGATCTGTCGTTGGCGCCGGTCAGGTTCCCCATATACGTAGCTGCGCGTGATATCGGAGTGATATCCCTCGACACGGGCGCCGGTGTCGATCAAAACCATGTCCCCTTCGTTCAGCAACTGTGACCACGGGACGCCGTGCGGATAGGCGGTTGCTTCTCCAAACAGCACAATGCAAAAGCTCAGGTCACCGTCCACGCCGGCACGGCGATGGGCATCGGCAATGAAGCGGGCCACCTCGGTGGTGCTGATGCCCGCGCAGAGTATGCGGGCCGTGGTCTTGTGGATCTCCCGAGTGATGTCCTTGGCTTTCTGCATCAAGGCGATCTCGGCCTCGGACTTGATCATGCGGCAGGCGCCGGTGACGACACTGGCGTTGATGAACCGATAATCCGGGCCGGCGCAGCGTATCCGGTCGTAGGTGAAAAAGGGTGTGGCCTCGTCGATCGCCACGATGCGTTTGGTACAGTCCAGTGCGCGCAGTGTATCGATGACCAAGGCGCCGGGGTCCTCGTGTTCCTCCCAGGTGCGTATGTCGTCGCCGATGCTGATCATGCCGCGGATTCTTGATTCTTCGAAAGCCGGGCAGATGTACACCGGCCCGTGATCCTGTGAGATCAGCGCGCCGTGCAGGCGCTCGCTGCCGGTCAGTTGCAGACCGGTGAAATAGTAGAGGCTGGTGGAAGCATCCAGATAGAGCGCACCGATGTCTTGTGCGCGCATCAGCCGTCTGGCCTTGTCGATCCGTGCCAGTCGTTCCTGGTCCTCGATGGGTCGAACCCCGTCACGCAGCGGGGCAATGGCCGCCAGTTCCCGCTCCGCGCTCGACCCGCCCACACCGATGGTCATCTCCGCCACCTCATTGTGATCATGGGTGAGTGTGCTGCCCATCGGCGCGGTTCTCAAGCCGAAGCGCGATCGAAGCTGTCGCAGGCGTGTTGTGCAGTTGCGCGCGGCGTCCGCTGCTGACGGGACGGTAGCCCCTGCTCTCAGGTCCACACCACCAGTCGGCGACCGGGATGCAGGACAGCATCGGCCTTGAGGCCATTCCAGTGTGCCAGTTGCCGGTAGGAGATTCCGAACTGCTTGGCGATCATCCACAGGTTGTCACCCGACTGCACGGTGTATTCGACCTTGCGAATACCCTCGCCGGCTTGGCTCGCAGCCTCGGCCAGCGCCACACGGAAGCGTTTGACGATTCTTTTTGGCAACAACAGCCTCGGATTCTCGGGGCTGGTCGCCAGTCTCTTCAGCGCTGGGTTCAGTTCGCGAATTTGCTCGACGCTGACGCTCGCCAATCGGGCAGCGGCCTCGAAGCCGATACCGTCTTCCATGGGTACCGACTCCAGATAAGGCAGGTCGGCGATGGGCGACAGCACCATCCCGAACTCCTGCGGTTTGGCGACGATACTGGAAAACGCCAGCAGTCGGGGTACGTAGTGCCGGGTCTCCGTGGGCAGATCCAAATGCCAGAAATCGGTGGGTCGCCCGGCCTTGCGGTTGCTGGCGATGGCCCGGGAAACGCGACCTTCGCCGGCATTGTAGGCAGCCAGTGCCAGTAGCCAGTCACTGTTGAAGCGCCGATGCAAGAACGCCAGGTAGTCCAGCGCGGCGCGGGTCGACAGCTCGATGTCCAGCCGTGATTCATACCACCAGTTATCTTCCAGCCCGAAGCGGGAAGCGGTGGCCGGCATCAGTTGCCAAAGACCCTGGGCCTGTTTGTGGGAGCGGGCGACTACGACGAAACCGCTCTCCAGCATAGGTAACAGGGCGAGGTCAGCAGGCATGTCGCGCGCCTGCACCTGCTGCAGAACATAGTGGAGAAAGGGGCGGGCCCTGGCCGTGATACGGCGCACCGTGAGGGGAAAGCGGGTATGTCTTGCGATCTCCTTGCGGACCCGTTTGTGATCGCTACCGGCAAGGCTCAGCCCGGCCCGCAACCGTCCCCAGAGATTGGCAGCCTCGGCCAGTTCATCGCGGTGTTCGCTGCCATCCGGCCGCGAGTCTCGCGGGCACTCGATGCAGTCTGACCAGCTTGGCGCGGCCAGGCTTTTGGCAGCCGCGGCAGTGCCTGGAACCCAGTTGAGTGTATCCTGAGAGTCGCCATGGTCGGACCGGTCTGGTCCGGTGGCGTAGGCGGTGGCACAACTCATGGCCAGCCCCAGTAACAGTGTTCGTATTGTGACCATGTGACCAGGCCCCTCCTTGGGCGGCTACAGGACAAATTCGGCGATTCACTCGCCGCAAGCCCGAATGATCGCGGCCTGCGGCTGGACTTCCCTGTCAGCGCCCATCGCCGCGGGGGGCGGCAGTGGCGCAAGTGAATACCTGTCCGGCTTATGGCAACATCTGTGCCTTCAAGGTAAAAGACATACAAAACAAGAAGGTACGGGATCTCTAAGATTTTTTCTCTGACCAAATGGAAAAAAATCTGACAATTCCAACGGCAATGTTCGGGTGGCCGCCTGGCGCGGTTGCCGACAGCCATCGGTGAGAAGTGCGCGCTAGCGCTGGGTTGGGCCGGGATAGCCTTCGAGTATCTTGATGTAGTTGGCGCGCTCGAATGCGGTCGGGTCAGCGACGTTCTGCTGGCTCATCGACCCGCGCATCTGCGCGACGGAGTCATAGCCGCGCTGTTCCATCCATTCACGCAGTTTCTGCAGCCAGCCGGACAGGGTTTCGGGTCCATCACGCAATAATGCCGAGGTGGACATGACCACGTCAGCGCCCGCCATCAGATACTTGATAATCTCGACTTCGCTGCGTACCCCGGTACTGGCTGCGAGGGAGGCCTTGAGATGACCGTAGAGGATCGCGATCCACATGAGTGGCAGACGGATCTCGTGTGGGTCACTGAGTTGCAGGTCGGAGGTCACTTCCAGTCGATCGAGGTCGATATCGGGTTGGTAAAAACGGTTGAACAGCACCAGCGCGTCGGCGCCGGCGGCCTCCAACTGCAGCGCAAGGTGGCCGGTGGCACTAAAATAGGGGCCCAGTTTAAGCGCGATCGGTATCGAGGTCTGTGCCTTGACCGCTCGCACCGTGTCCAGATAGCGGGCCTCGACCTCAGCGCCTGAAACGGTTGGATCGGCGGCGATATGATAGACGTTGAGCTCAATGGCATCTGCACCGGCCTGCTGCATTTCGCCGGCGTAGCGGGTCCAGCCTTCACCACTGACCCCGTTGAGGCTGGCGATCAGCGGAATGTCCAGTGCTTCCTTGCCACGGCGCAACAACTCCAGATAGCTCTCGGTGCCGGCGTGATAGTCGTCGATAGTCGGGAAATAGCTCAGTGATTCGGCGAAGCTGTTGGTGCCCACATTCAGATAATGGGTGTAGGCCTCGTCCTCCAAGCGGATCTGTTCCTCGAACAGCGAGAACATGACCACAGCCGCGGCACCACCATCCTCGAGGCGCTTGAGTCCGTCGATGGTGGTGGACAGCGGTGACGCCGAGGCAACCAGCGGATGTGCCAGGCTAAGCCCCATATATTCGCTCTGCAAATTCATGCTCCGCTCCCGAATCAGTGCGCCGCCGGACCAGTGCTTGCGAAATGGGCGGCATCGCGGGTCGCCATTTCCTCATAGATGCCCCACTTGCGGTTGACTTCCTGTTGTGCCTTCTCCAGCAGCTGTCCGGCGGTATGCGGATGACTGTGTGACAGCATCCGGTAGCGCAGTTCGTTGTAGGCGTAGTCTCGCAGGGTAATGCTGGGCCTCGGGGAGTCCAGGACGAACGGATTGTCGCCCGCCGTCCGTGCCGCGGGGTTGTAACGCAGCAGCGGCCAGTAACCGCAATGGACGGCACGATTCTGTTGATCCAGCCCCTTGCGCATGTCGATGCCGTGAGCAATACAGTGGCTGTAGGCGAGGATCAGCGAGGGACCGGGGTGGACTTCCGCCTCGCGGAAGGCCAGTACAGCTTGTTGTGGGTTGGCGCCTATCGCTATCCGCGCCACATAGACGTGGCCGTAGGCGATGGCCTGCAAGGCCAGATCCTTTTTGGCAACCTGTTTGCCGCCGGCGGCGAATTTCGCCACCGCCGCCATCGGCGTGGACTTCGACATCTGGCCACCGGTGTTGGAATACACCTCGGTGTCGAGTACCAGTATGTTGACGTCACGGTCACTGGACAGAATGTGATCGAGACCCGCAGAGCCAATGTCGTAGGCCCAGCCGTCACCGCCAACGATCCACACGCTGCGACGCACCAGATGATCGGCCACCGACAGCAGCAGTCTGGCAACAGGGTGGTCGAGCCGCTCAAGCTCTGCCTTGAGTCTGGCAACCCGCTGACGCTGGTTGCGAATCTGCGACTCGAGCTGCTGTGGCGCCGCGAGAATCTCATCTACCAGCGCGGTATCGAGTGAGTCGCGCAACCCGGTCAGCATCTCTTTGGCCATGGCCAGGTGCTTGTCAGCGGCGAGTCGAAACCCGAAGCCGAATTCGGCGTTGTCCTCGAACAGCGAATTGGACCAGGCCGGCCCGCGTCCTTCCTCGTTGCGGGTCCACGGTGTGGTGGGCAGGTTGCCGCCGTAGATCGAAGAACAGCCGGTTGCATTGGCGACCAGCAGACGATCCCCGAACAGCTGCGATATCAATTTGACATAGGGGGTTTCGCCACAGCCGGCGCAGGCGCCGGAGAACTCGAACAGGGGTTGCAGGAACTGGACACCGCGCACGGTGGAAAAATCCACACGTGAGCGGTCGTTGACCGGCAGTTGTTCGAAGAAAGCTATGTTGTCGCGCGCGGTCTGCGGGGAGGCTGCCACAGTGCCCATATTGATGGCCTTGAGCCCGGTTCTCTGCAGATTTCTGGCCGGGCAGGCTTCCACGCATAACGCGCATCCCGTGCAGTCCTCAGCGTACACCTGCAAGGTATATCGGGTATCGGGGAAACCCCGCGCGTCGATGGTCGCGGATTGGAACGATGGGGGTGCGTTGTCCAGCAGCGACTTGTCATAAAACCGTGCGCGAATGACTCCGTGGGGACACACCAAGGCACAGTTTCCACACTGGATGCACGTCTGCGGATCCCACTCCGGAACTTGTTGCGAGATACCGCGTTTTTCCCAGCGGCTGGTACCGGTCGGGAAGGTGCCGTCGACCGGCAGCGCACTGACCGGCAGATCGTCACCATGGCCCGACATCATCATGGCGGTGACCCGCTGTACGAATTCCGGCGCTTCGGCAGCCACGCTCGGGCGCAGTCCGCGATCCCCGCTTGCCTGGGCCGGCACCGTGACACGGTGCAACGCGATCAGCGTGTTGTCCACGGCGCGGAAGTTCTGTTCCACCACCTGTGTTCCCTTGCGCCCGTAGGTCTTGCGGATCGAGTCCTTGATGCGCTCGATCGCCTGGTCTCTTGGCAAGACTCCCGAAATCGCGAAAAAGCAGGTCTGCATGATGGTATTGATACGCCCGCCCATGCCGTTTTCAGCGGCTACCCGGTAGGCGTCGATCACATAGAACTGCAGCCCCTTGTCGATGATTTGTTGCTGCAATGGCGCCGGCAACCGGTCGAACACCTGGTCGGCATCGCCACTGGCATTGAGCAGAAAGGTGGCGTC
Organism: uncultured Candidatus Competibacteraceae bacterium; assembly: GCA_965371945.1. GTDB lineage: Bacteria > Pseudomonadota > Gammaproteobacteria > Competibacterales > JAHEDQ01 > CBDVAK01. The sequence continues at coordinate 14,011 of CBDVAK010000027.1, read as the reverse complement.
CGCGGCTGCCAGCGCCAGCACGTCGGTGCGCTCGACAAAGCTGAACTGGTGGCAGGCCACGAAAGTGGCCGACTGGATCAGATAGGGCGCGTGGATGGGCCGCGGCCCAAAGCGCAGATGGGAGACTGTCTGTGAGCCCGACTTCTTGGAGTCGTAGACGAAGTAGCCCTGGGCATGAAATCTGGGATCATCGCCGATGATCTTGATGGTGTTTTTGTTGGCTCCCACCGTTCCGTCCGCGCCCAGTCCGTAAAACACGGCCCGTACTGTGTCCGGGTCTTCGATATTGAAGCCGTGGTCGTATTCCAGGCTGCTATCGGTGACATCGTCACGAATGCCAATCGTAAACGAGTTGCGCGGTGATTCGCGCTGCAGTTCGGCGTATATGCCCTGCACCATCGCCGGTGTAAATTCCTTGGAGGACAGACCGTAGCGACCACCGATGATGCGTGGCATGCCGGCAGTTCGCAGGGTGCCGGCGGCGTGTGCCTGGCTGAGCGTGGTCACGATATCGAGGTACAGGGGTTCGCCACAGGAGCCTGGTTCCTTGCAGCGGTCCAGTACCGCGATCGAACGGGTGGTTTCTGGCAGTGCAGCCAGCAGGTGGATCGCTGAAAAGGGCCGGTACAGGCGGACCTGCACCACGCCGACCCGGGCGCCGTCGTTGTTGAGGTGGGCCGCGGTCTGCGCCGCGGTCTCGGCGCCGGAACCGATGATCACGATGATTCGTTCGGCTTGCGCGTCGCCATGGTATTCAAACGTGCGGTAACGGCGGCCGGTGAGGGCCGCGAAGCGGTCCATACAGGCCTGTACCGTATCGGCGGCCGCCTGGTAGTAGGGATTGACCGTTTCACGAGCCTGGAAGTACACATCCGGGTTCTGGGCCGTACCGCGCATCACCGGCCGATCAGGGTTGAGCGCGCGGTTGCGATGTTCGATCACCAGGCGGTCGTCGATCATAGCGCGGATGTGCTCGTCATCAAGCAGTTCGACCCCGTTGAGTTCATGCGAGGTACGGAATCCATCGAAGAAATGCAGGAACGGAATGCGGGTGTCCAGGGTCGCGGCCTGCGCGATCAGTGCCAGATCGTGGGCTTCCTGTACCGACGCGGAGGCAAGCAGGGCGAAACCGGTGGCACGGGTCGCCATGACGTCGGAGTGATCGCCGAAGATGGAAAGCCCCTGGGCGGCCAGCGAGCGGGCCGCCACCTGAAACACCGCGGGCGTCAGTTCGCCAGCAATCTTGTACATATTGGGGATCATCAGCATCAACCCCTGTGATGCCGTGAACGTGGTGGTCAGGGCGCCGGTTTGCAATGCACCGTGCACTGCGCCCGCCGCACCCGCCTCACTTTGCATCTCCACTACCGTGGGTATGTTGCCCCACAGGTTGGTGCGTCCCTGCTCAGCCCACTGATCGGCATATTCTCCGATCGGTGACGATGGCGTGATCGGATAGATCGCGCAGACTTCGTTGGTCTGGTAGGCGACCAGGGCGACGGCCTCGTTGCCGTCGATAGTGGTCTTGCGCTTCTTCAAGCAACGATTCTCCATTCAGCGACCTCCTGCGTTTGGGTTATCACCCGCGCTCGGGGAGGTCGTAGCCGGAGGGTCCCCCGCCACCATGTCGATGGCATGGCAGGGACACTGCTCGAAACACACCGCGCAACCGGTGCAGAGATCGTAGTCGAAACGGTAGCGCAGACCGCGCCCCAGTTTGATCACCGCATGTTCAGGGCAGGCGCCATAGCAGCCGTCACACTCGTAGCAGTTGCCACATGACAGACAACGTTTGGCCTCGAACAATGCTTCGGTTTCGCTGAGCCCACTGACCACCTCGTCGAACGAGGTCACGCGCTGGTGCAGGTCGGTACTGGTTTGCGGTCGGTGCGCGGCATCGGTGAAATACCACACATGGAGCAGATCGAAGGTCGCCAGCGGGTGTTTGTCGGGTGGTTGCAGGCGGGTGTCGCGCAGCCAGGCATCGATATGGCGCGCCGCCTTCTTGCCATGACCCACGGCCACGGTCACGGTTCTTTCCGAAGGCACCATATCGCCGCCCGCAAAGATACCGGGGTGTCCGGTCATCATCGAACGGTCGACCACCACGGTACCGTCTGTTCCGAGTTCGATGTCAGGCACCGCGGCCATAAATCCAGTATCGACATCCTGGCCCAGCGCCAGGATCAGGGCATCCGCCTCCAGCGTCTCGAGTTCGCCGGTGGGTTGTGGTCGGCCGTCTTTGCCGATTTTCATGACCTCGACTGTGAAAGTGGTCTGGTCAATCTGGCGGATGGTGCGCAGCCAGTGGATCTTGATGCCTTCCTCCAGTGCCTCGTCGGCCTCGAAGGAATGGGCGGGCATGTGTTCACGATCGCGTCGGTAGATGATCAGGGTGTCGCTGGCGCCCAGCCGGCGGGCTACCCGGGCGGCATCCATGGCCGTGTTGCCACCCCCATAGATGGCCACGCGACGGCCCAGTTTGGGTGCTTCGCCACGTTCCACCGCGCGCAGATAGCTGACCGCATCCATCACCTTGCCGGCGTCACGGGCGGGGATATCGACGCGTTTGGCCAGATGCGCGCCTACCGCCACGAACACGGCGTCGAAGTTCCCGCCCTTCATCTCCGCCACCAGGTTCTCGACCTTGTGATTGAACACCATCCGCACACCGGTAGTGCGAATTCTGTCGATCTCGGCATCGAGTTGCTGGCGCGGCAACCGGTATGCCGGAATCCCGAAATGCAGCATGCCCCCGGCCACCGGTCCCGCTTCACGAATTTCGACATCGTGGCCGAGCCGACGCAGATGATAGGCGCCCGACAGACCGCTGGGACCCGCACCGACCACCAATACCCGTTTGCCGCTGGGCGGGGCCAGCCCCTCGATCTTCCAGTTCGACTGCAGTGCCAGATCACCCAGGAAACGCTCCACCGCGTGAATGCTGACCGGCTCGTCGAGTTGATCACGGTTGCAGTGATCTTCGCAGGGGTGATAGCAGACCCGTCCATGCACCGCGGGCATGGGATTGTCGGCAACCAGCTGCTGCCACGCATCCTGGTAGCGGCCGGCTTGGGCCAACGCCAGCCAGGCCTGGATGTTTTCACCGGCAGGGCAGGCGTTGTTGCAGGTCGGCAGCAGATCGACATAGATCGGATGCCGGGTGCGGGTCGGCCCGGCTAGATGCTGCTCGTGGAGCAGATCCGGCGGGCGCGTCATGTCAGACCGATTGTGTGTCACTGCAACTGTTCCTGCCTGTTTGGCGGCCGCTACCACTAAGCAGCATAGCTGTACTGGCTGCGAGTGCCAGCGTCACTGACATGGATCAACTCCGCCGCACATTGTGGACAGAAATCGCCTCAGTCCATGGAGGTGGGTGGTCTGCGGTTTCGTTTGGTCAGACCACGATTACGTTTCGCCTGCAGGCGGTTGCGGCGTGATGCGAAAGAGGGCCGGGTTTTCCTGCGGGGCCTGGGGGGTGTCGCCGCCTGCTCCAGCAATGTCGTCAGTCGCTGCAGCGCATCCTGGCGATTGCGTTGCTGTGATCGAAACCGGCTGGCCTCGATTACCAGTATGTCGCCGCTGGTCAGGCGGCGACCTGCCAGCGCCGCCAGCCGAGCGTACAGTGCCGGATCGAGTGCCCGCCAGTCGCTGGCATCGAAACGCAACTGTACTGCGCTTTCCACCTTGTTGACATGCTGACCGCCGGGTCCGGAGGCGCGGATAAACCGGTATTCGATTCGATCTTCATCGACAGTGATGTGTTCATTGACCCGGATCATCCACGCATTTTATACCAGGACCGGGGTTACCTCGACCTGGTGCGAATGATGACCCGGGCGACCGGATTGCGCCAGTCGTAGGTCGCTGCCGACAAATCACCGACACCGTGGATGCCGGCGCCGATCGACACAAAGCCTTCGCCACCGCCGGGCAGGAACCCGCTGCCGCCACAAACGGAAGCCGGACCGGGGATGCTGTCGCAGAGTTCGTCGTTGTTTTCCGTGCCGGCATCGTAGGCCGGCGGATAGACGGTGACGCTGCCGCTGTGCAGGCGCCCGCGTACGCCGTTGACGGCGACAAAGCTGTCGTTGGTCGGTATCAGCATCGAGGCCACGCTGACGTAACGGTAGTGGCGATTGGTCTTGAGCGTCAGCGTCACAGATTGCCCGGGAGGCAGTCCGCCCGCGGTGGTGGCGATATCCAGGGCGCCTTCGGTTTTGAGCCGCTTTTGCAGCGCGCTGCTGTCACCACCTTCGGCCAGTTCCTCCAGGGCGCGGTCGGCTGGTTGACCGGGTTCGAACAGTTTGGTCGAGCGCCGGTGGGTGGCGGCGATCAGCGGGGTGAAGGTCTGACCACGGGTCAGGTTGGTGATCGTGACTTCGTAGACGCGTGCAGTATTGCTGGCCAGCGCGGTGCCGGTCAGCAGGGTCGATCCGCTCAGCAGGGCGATGCCCAGTGCCTGTTTCCAAGGTTTCATACCATAACTCCCGATTTGCTACCTGGCTTGCGATTGAATTCGCAGGGTCAGGATAGGGAGCGCGGTTCACGTACCCGTCACGTGAACATCACGATTGTGTCACGGAGCGGAACCGTGACCGACCGGCATTCGAAAACTAAACACGCTGCCTTCGTGCAAACGGCTGCGCACGTCAATGGTGGCGCCATGTAGTTCCAGGATGCGTTTGGCGATGGCGAGGCCCAGCCCGGTGCCCGTTGAGTTGTCGGATTGATCGCTGGCGACCCGATAGAAGCGATCGAAGATATGCTCGATTTCGGATTCCGGAATGCCGCAACCGGTGTCCGCGACGCGGATCATCACCGAATCGCCGCCGGCCACCACGCCGACCGAGACGCGCCCGCCCGCGGGGGTGTGACGCAGAGCATTTTCGAGCAGATTTTCCAGCACCCGCTGCATCAGCGCGATGTCGCCATGTACCAGCGGTGGTTGCGATTGCAGGTCGGTGACCAGGGTGATATCGCGTTCCTCGGCCTTCAGCTGGAACTCACTGCAAACGTCCTGAACCAGTTCGGCGAGCGAGAACGGTTCTGAATAGACGATGGTCTCGCTGGATTCGAGGCGTGCCAGTTCGAACAGTTCGGACACCAGTTGGTTGAGACGCTGGCCGTGGCTCAGGGCCGTTTCCAGGTAGCGGTTGCGTTCCGCTTCGGTCAGTGCCTCGCCCTTGAGCAGCAATGTTTCGAGATACCCCTGCAAAGTGGTCAGAGGGGTACGCAGGTCGTGCGAGATGTTGGCAACCAGTTCCCTTCGTAGCGCGTCCGTGCCCTGCAGTTCCCGCAGATCGTCGTCGATCCGGTCGGCCATGCGGTTGAACTGTTTGCCGAGACGGTCGACTTCGTCCGCGCGCCGGTGGCCGATGGGATAGCGTGGTGCGGGCTGCGCGCCGACACCGTAGTCGGCGTATTGATCCATGATCTGGGACAGCGTCCGCAGTCTGCGGGTCAACAGCGAGAATGTCAGCAGGCCCAGTAGCAGTGCGGTGGCCATGGCGCCCAGCAGCACCCAGCCTGCCGTGCGCAATATATAGCTATCGTGCAGAGATTGTACGATGTTGTCGTACTGTTCCCCGCCCAGGACGATGTACAGATAGCCCTGCAGCGGACCCTGCGCCGGAATCCTGGCCGCCGAGAAGACCTTCTGACCTTCCGGATTGCGTGGATCGTCACCGGTCAGCGGGTAGAGGGCATCACCGTCGAGCAGGTTTCTAACCGGTGCCAGATCCACGCTACTGCGTTTGACTTTGCCCTCCGGGGCCGAGTAGGCGAGGATGCCGCCCTGGCGGTCGAGCAGATACAACTCGATGCTGGGGTTGATCACCATCAGCATGTGGAAGATCTGTTTGAGCGCATCGCTGTTGACCTGGTCTTCGCTGATCAGCAGTTGTTCCGCGACGATGTTGCCGGCCAGCGTGGCATTGAGTTTCTGCGCTACTTCCTGCTGGTACATTTCTCCGGAGTGGCGAATCAACTGGATCAGCAGCAGTCCCACCACCAGCAACAGCGCGAACAACGTCAGGGCCAATCTGCTGTAAAGAGTGCGCAACATACCGGTTACTGGATCATCCGCCGGTGGCGGCGACTGGCTCGGCAAATTTGTAGCCCACGCCCCACACGGTCAGTACGTATTCGGGCCGGGCCGGATCGGATTCGATCTTCGATCGCAGACGGTTGATGTGTGAATTGACCGTGTGTTCGTACCCTTCGTAGCCGTGCCCCCAGACGGTATCCAGCAGTTGTCCCCGTGAGTACACCCGCCCCGGGTGACTGACGAAATGCCACAACAGGTCGAACTCGCGGGCGGTAAGATCGACTACAGTGCCGCGGTGCAGGACGACGCGTTTGTCGCGATGCAGTTCCAGATCACCCGCGACGATCGCCGCATCATGCTGGTTGGCGCTATCTCCCTGGTCGTAAGTCTCGATGCGTCGAAGGATGGCTTTGACCCTTGCAGTCAGCTCGCGCACGCTGAAGGGCTTGGTCAGATAGTCGTCGGCACCGATCTCCAGACCCAGCACCCGGTCCAACTCTGACGTTCTTGCGGTCAGCATCAGCACCGGCGTGTAAACATCCTGCTCGCGCATCTTGCGGCAGATATCGATGCCATTGATGCCCGGCAGCATCAGGTCGAGGATCACCAGGTCGTATTCGCCGGACAGCGCCCTGTCGAGGCCTGAGTTGCCGTCGTCGCGATGATCGACTGTCATGTTCTGGTCGCGCAGGTGCAGTTCGACCAGATGGGCAATGTCGTGGTTGTCTTCGATGACCAGGACGTGTTTTGGCATTAATCGGTGATGGTTGCGGTAATCAGGTGCCGACATTAGTGCACTGTCTCACAAGTAGCTCAACACTTGCGCTGGCCCTGACGGCCTCTGACTGCGTTGCAGCTCGTCGCGAGGCCCCGCTATTGCTCACTCGCTGCGCCTTGTCAGTGACCGCCATTGCTCACCGCTACCGTCAAGCTACTCGTGAGACAGCACACTAGGGTGCCGGTATCACGCAAATGTCACGATTGGGTCCAGGTCCCCGCGATCAACCTTTGTCATCGTTTTTCACGGTAGCCTGAAGACGAGCCACCTCGTCCTCCGCCGCAGACAGTTGCTGATCATCGAGCTTCACTGCCAGAGCATCGCGCAGATGCGGGGCCATGCGATCGCCACTCCTCGCTGCCAGTTCGTACCAGGCGTAGGCTTTGACCGGGTCCGCGGATACGCCCCAGCCGTACTGATAGAGTTCACCCAGGTCGCGCTGACCCGCCGCACTTCCCTGCACGGATGCCTTCTGGAACCAGTTCAGCGCCTTTGCGAAGTTCTGGTCGATACCGTCGCCATCGCGATACATCTCGCCGAGTTGTTGCCCGGCCGGTGGATAACCCTGTTCGGCCGACAGCTGCAGCCACTGCTCGGCGGTAGTCGGATCCTGCTTGACGCCGAGACCGATCGCATACAGATGGCCCAGCGCGTACTGGGCTTTGGCGTTGCCTTTTTCAGCCAGCGGTCTCAACAGTTCCGCGGCAATGTCTTCGCGGCCTTCCGACATCGCCTTCCTGGCCAGTTCAAGTTGCTGCTGTGGAGATTCCATCTGCCGCTGGGTGACGTACTGCCCGGCCAGGAACGCGATGGCGACGATCGCGATCAGGATGGGGAGCTGACGCATCAACTTGTTCAGAACACTCATGGCAGTGGTGGAATCCGGGTTATACCAGGCCGCAGGATGCGGCGAGCGGGCAAGGGTACCATTTTCGTGTGCCGCGATTGGATGATTATTTGTTTCCGCCAATCGCCTAACATGGCGCAGCCGCAGAGTTCTCGCTGCGGCCCGGAGATGAAGACTCATGCGGCCACGGCAACTCATACACAGCTCTACCTTTCGGCTGGCGTTGATGTATATGGCGCTGTTCAGCATTTCGGTGCTGCTGTTGCTGGGTTTTATCTACTGGTCGACCGCGGGTTACATGGCCCGCCAGACCGACAGCACCATCGAGGCGGAGATCAGCGGGCTGGCCGAGCGTTATCGACTCGACGGTCTGACCGGTCTGACCTCGCTGATCGCCGGGCGGGTGTCCCGGGCGCCGGCCGGGCTGACCGTTTATCTGCTGACCGACAGCGACTACCGGGCGTTGGTGGGCAATCTGAACCAGTGGCCGGATGTACCGCAGAGCGAGGATGGCTGGTTGAACTTCAGATTGGAGGGCGCGGAATGGCCGGCGGGGGAAACTCATCGCGCCCGCGCCAAGACATTCATACTGCGTGGCGGGTTTCGGCTGCTGGTCGGTCGTGACATCCACGACCTGGAGCGCACCCAGGGGATTATCATCAATACCCTGCTGTGGGGACTGGCCATTACCGTGCTGCTGGCGTTGGCGGGCGGCAGCATGATGACCCGCAGCATGGTGCGGCGCATCGACGGCATCAATCAAACCAGCCGAGAGATCATGTCGGGTGATCTGTCACGGCGAATTCCGACCCAGGGTACGGATGACGATTTCGATCAGTTGGCCGCCAACCTCAACAGCATGCTCGACCAGATTGAGCGGCTGATGGACGGAATGCGTCAGGTTTCCGACAACATCGCGCACGATCTGCGAACACCGTTATCGCGGTTGCGAAACCGGCTGGAAGTGCTGGCCATGGAGGGCCCAGGCAGTCAGCAGTGGCGGCAGTTCGTCGATGCGGCGTTGGCGGACGCGGACGCCCTGCTTGCGACTTTTGGGGCGCTGCTGCGGATTGCCAGGGTGGAGTCGCGCAGCGCACGGGCCAATTTCACCCGCTTCGATCTGGCCGAACTCCTGTCGGATGTCGCCGAGCTCTACGGGCCGGCGGCGGAAGACAGCGATCTGCAGTTCGAATGCCGGGTGCCGGGCACGAAAAGCATTTCCGGGGACCGTGAATTGTTGTTTCAGGCACTTGCCAATCTGCTCGACAATGCCATCAAATATACGCCGCCCGGCGGTACGGTGTCGCTGACCATGGTCCCCGATGCCGGCGGCTGGGCACTGGTGGTCGCCGACAGTGGCCCGGGCATCCCCGTGCCGGCGAGGGAGAAGGTTTTCAGACGTTTCTTTCGACTGGAATCCAGCCGTACCACGCCAGGCAGCGGTCTGGGTTTGAGCCTGGTGGCTGCGGTGTTGGCGTTACACGATATGAGCGTGCGGCTGGAAGACAATCATCCCGGTTTGCGAGTGGTGATGTCGCTGCCTGAGAGCACCGCCTGAACTGGCCAAGGAGCCGCGGATCATGCCGGAGAGGGAGACGGACAGCCAGGAAGCAATCGGCAGCCGGTCGCCTGAGGTGGTGGCGTCATGGTGGTCCATTGGTCGCCGTTCTAAATCCGCGTCAAAGTGTGCGCGCTGGAAGCCGAAAACCGGTTTGCCACGGGTATACTTCGCTGCGGTTGCCGGGATTCGGGTGCGGCTGGCCTGTGCCGGAGCACGCCGTCACGCGCTGGATAGTAGGGTTTGCGGGGGAAAGCCCGCCGCACAGGTGTATCGGAGCACCCGCTGATGCCGGAAGAGAGAGTCAAGATCAAGATCGTGGTCCGCGGCCAGGGGACTGCAATCAGCGATGGGGCGACGCTGAACGAGGTGGCGGATGCCCCCCCCAGACCGCGTTTGCTGCCGGAGTCAAAACCGGGTTTCTCGCCGTGGAGAATTGGTGGCGCGCTACTATTGCTGCTGCTGGTGGCAGTGGCGTTGTGGCGTTGGTATGCGGGCATGAATCCATCGGCGGTGGTCCCGGAACCGGAATCTGTGATTGTCGGGGGAGAGACGGATTCGTTGCTGTCCGGGCAGGGACCGGCTCCCGGCCCCGATGCCACGAGCGATCCTCCGCTGCTATCGCAGCAACGCCCGCAGGGCGATGTTGCGGAGGTCCCGGACACGGCGGCGGCGGTGGTTCCGGGGTCCGATTCGATCGTTACTGGTGAATCCGGTGCCAGGGAGCCTTCTTCCGCAACCACGGTATCCGGTGACCCCGGAGACATCGTCAGTTCGCCAGCGGATGACGAGCCTGCGCCCGAGCCTGCCGCACCAGCGCGCAGTGCCGATCCCCCACCCATATTGTCCTCCCCGGTGGAGGCGCCAGTGACGCGGAGTGCTGAGTCAGGCGCCGGGTCCGCCGTGGTTGGCTTTGACGACGAGACGGCGCAGATTGCAGTGGTCGAAGAGGTGATAAATCCGGTGTCGGAGGCAGGCGCGCAGACCGGGTCGGCGGAGCAGCAACCACCGCAACTCGAGACCGGGATTGAAGCGGGGTCCGCGGAGGCGGCCGATGCGTCCCAGGCGTCACCACCTGCCTCGCGACGTGATCCGTTCGTGGAGTACGTGCAGCGCCGCAACGATGACAGGGACGGCGAACCCGTGGCCAGACCCCGGGTGGAGGATTCGGCGCAGGTGCGGCGTGCCGGGTTTGCCAGCGGTATGGAGAACCGCGAACCGGTCGGGCGGTTGGACGCCACCCTGCAGTTGTCCGAACTGAGACGGGTGTTCTTTTTTACCGAACTGGTCGGGTTGTCAGGCCAGCGCGTCACCCACCGATGGTTGCGGCAGGGCGATGTGGTGGCGAGTGTGGAGTTTCGGGTCGGAGGAGACCGCTGGCGCGTCTATTCGAGCAAGCTGATCGGCCCGAATACGAGCGGGGCGTGGACGGTGCAGGTGACAGACGGCGCGGGCGAGGTTCTGCTGGAGCGCTCGTTGCGGATCGATCAAGGATCCTGAGCGACTGGTTCGATGCAGTGACGGTCGTCGTTGGCCGGACTGTTGACTCGTCGGCTGACGGGCCAGGCGACCATCCTCCCGGCATCGAACGGTGCCAGCATGGGCAGCAGTGTGTCGGCGTCGGTGATGCCTGGCTCCAGCCACTGCTCATGATGAGGGCGGTCGATGATCACCGGCATGCGCGGGTGTATCCTCGCCACCAGTGGGTTGGCCCGGGTGGTGATGATGACGCAGGACTCGATGGTCTTGCCGTCGGCGCCACGCCAGTGCTCCCAGAGCCCGGCCATGGTGAATGGTTCGCTGTCCGCCAGGCTGATATAGCAGGGCTGTTTGCCGTCCGGGCTTGCCTGCCACTCGTAGAAGCCATCGGCGGGGATCAGGCAGCGCCGGGATCGTAGCGGGCTCCGGAAGGCTGGTTTTTCGGAGATGGTTTCCGCTCGCGCGTTGATCATCCGGTAGCGATTGTCCGGCCCGGCGCTCCATCCCGGTACCAGTCCCCACCGTAGCGGCACCAGTTCGCGGCCGCCAGCGCCGCTGTTGCGCAGCACCGACACCGGCTGGCCGGGCGCTATGTTGTAGCTGGGTTCCGCAGCGGCGATCATTTCGGCCTGTAACAGCCGCACCAGTTCGTGTACCGAGGAATGCAGATCGAATCGCCCACACATGCGGTTGCAGCTTACCACCTTGCGGGGCGTGATACCGCGAGCTTGCGGTTGATCGGCATCGTGGTGTCCGGGCTCCACCGCCTGGCTCTTGCACCGCGGTCTCGTGTTGACTATCTTGCCAGCGGTCGCCGGGCAACGTGTGCCATTCCAGGAGGCTGTCCGAGAACAGCGGTCGTAGCGAGGGCGAGCCCGATTGAGTCAGATTTTTCGATCATTTGAGGCGAATAGTTGTGCTATTTAACGAACAGGATCGGAAAATATGGCCAATCAGGCTTGTCCGCAGTAGATCAGTCTGTTCTCGGACAGCCTCCTAGGAGGACCTCGGTCTGTCCAAATTCGTTTCCATTCGGCACAGCCTGCTGCGCAACCTGATAATTTTGATCGTGTTGACGGCGGGATCCATTCTGCTGGTCAGCATCCTCGGCTCCTATCGCTCGGTGGAGACGCTTGCCGCGACACTGGCCGCCAATACTGCGGAACGTGCGCGCGGTGAGTTGCGCCTTTTTTTCGACCCGGTGGTCACCAATCTGAAGATTGCGGCGCGCTGGGGCGCCACAGGCGAGATCGATCCCACCGATGTCGCCGGACTCAATCGCAGATTCATTCCGTTGCTGGACCAGATTCCCCAAGTATCGTCGCTGCTGGTGGCGCGCGACGACGGGGTTGAATACCTGCTGCTCAAGGACACCGTCAGCGGTACCTGGCGCAACCGTGAAACGAGGGTGCTGACTTGGGGTAAGCGCACCCGCTGGCGAACCTGGAGCGATGTCGATGCCCCGGTCGGGGAGGAATGGCGCGAGCTGGACTACGATCCAAGGTTGCGGCGCTGGTTTGAAGGCGCCATGTGGAATGAGGCGGGGGAGATATTCTGGACCCGCCCCTATACGTTTTTTACCACTGGGGACCCGGGGCTTACGGCGTCGTTACGCTGGCGGATTGCGGATGACAGCGCTCACGCGTTCGTGATCGCCTTCGACGTGTTGTTGACCGACATCTCGCGTTTCACCAGTGGTCTCAAGATCAGCGATCACGGCATGGTGGTGGTGATCACCGATGATGAACAGGTCGTCGGTCTGCCCCGTTCGGAACGGTATCGAACCGAGGCGCAGTTGCGAGCGGGCGTGTTGCAGCCATTGCAGGCACTTGGCATCAACGCACTGACTGACGCGGCCGCTGCGTGGAATGATGCCGGGCGTGGCTCAGGTGGCGCATTTCGCTTTGAGAGTGGCGGCGAGGCCTGGTGGACCGCGGCGTTGGATATCGTGCCTGACAGCGGTAGTCGCTTCCGGATCGTGACGGTGGTACCGGAAAGCGATTTTCTCGGCGAGGTGGAACGTCAGCGCAACATCATACTGCTGATCACACTGGCGGCCTTGCTGGTGGCAGTGGCGATGTCGCTCTATCTGGCCCGCAGTTACGGCCGACCACTGGAAGCGCTGTCGCGCCAGAGTTCACGAATCCGTCAATTGGATCTGCGCCAGGGTGAGCCGATTCAGTCAGGTCTGCGCGAAGTCAGGGAACTGGCTGACGCACAGCAACAGATGCTCAACGCCCTGCAATCGTTTGCCCGTTACGTACCCGTCGATGTGGTCAAGGAACTGATGCGGCGTGGCGAAATGGCGCAGATCGGTGGACGCAGTGCCGAGTTGACCGTTCTGTTCACAGATATCCGTGATTTCACCACGGTCGCCGAGAGCATGACACCGGAAGCGCTGACCGCTCATATGGCCGATTATTTCGAGACTCTGATCGGGGTGCTGGAGGCAGAGCGAGGCACGGTCGACAAGCTGGTGGGCGATGCTGTGGTGGCGTTCTGGGGTGCGCCCAACCCTGACGCGCGGCATGCACGCAATGCAGTGAGAGCGGTGTTGCGTGCCAGAACCCGCATTGCCGAGCTCAACCGACGCTGGCAGCAGCAGGGTTTGCCGGTGCTTCCCACCCGCTACGGGCTCCATTGCGGCCCCCTGGTGGTTGGCAACATCGGCGCACCCTCGCGCCTGAGCTATACAGTCCTCGGAGATACCGTGAATCTGGCCAGTCGCCTGGAAGGTCTCAACAAGATCTACGGGACCGAGATTCTGGCTTCGGGGGCGGTGCAGACGGCCACCGGCAGCGAGTTCGAATGGCGCCTGGTCGATTGGGTCGCGGTCAAGGGTCGGACCGAGCCGGTAGAGATCCATGAGCCGCTGGGGTTTCGGGGAGAGGTGGCGCCGGCAACGTTGTTGTGGGCACGGGGGTATGAAGAGGCGTTGCGCGCGTTCCGTGATCGCAAATACGGTGCAGCCAGGGCCAGATTGGGTGAACTGGATACGCCACCGGCCGGTGATCTGTCAGCAGCCCGGTTGCTGCAGCGTTGTGAGGAGTTGCTGCGGAGTCCGCCTGCTGACGACTGGGATGGCGTGTCCCGATTCGATAGCAAATAGAACCCTTCGGTAACCCGCTACCCGCCCGTACCTTGAGTACCGAAGAACGCCGTAGTTGCTGGCCATAGCGCTCGCTTACCTCACCCGATCTACTGTTTCAAGCAGGCGTATAGTCAGTACAAACGCCCTTTTCCCAAGTCCATTCAGTATCCCCAGGTCACCGGACAGCCGTCGACTCTCCCTTCAACGCG
>CBDVAK010000026.1:0-20197 GCA_965371945.1 uncultured Candidatus Competibacteraceae bacterium | reverse complement strand
CCCAGTTTGAGATCCAGCAACGGTACTTCCGTATACATGAAATCGAATGCGGCGGGCGGCATCCGCTCCGAGATAAAGCGTCGCGGAACCGGGATCGTGACCCGCTCGGCGGACTCGGGCGCCCCGGCAACGAACCGCCCGTCGACCGCGAGCACGGCGTCTCCTTCGGGTAGCAACCGCTCCGCCACCTCCTGCGCGACCGCAACAAACACCTCGGGGTGACTCAGATGCATGAGATCAAGATAGAGCACGTCTGCCCCTTTGTACTTTGAACTCAGCACCATCAGACAATCACCGCGGTCACAACGCAGCAGCGCCGGCCACATCGCAAACCCGGTGTGCTCGTGCAACATACGCTGCTGGCGCTCGTCCAGCAGTTCCAGAAAATCAGCAGGATCGGTCAATACTTCGAGGCCAACACCAGTCTTGCCCCGCCTGCGCCACAACCAGCGATGATCGTCGAGCATGTCGAAACCCCAACGGTCATACAGTTCGTAGGTGTGAGGCGCGATACTCACCACCGTGTAACTTGCCGCGCCCCGGTCTGCCAGGATCGACTCATAGAGACCCACACCCAGCCCGCGCCCCCGGCAATCCCGGTGCACATACCATGAGCCAATGCTAGCCACCAGCTCGACGCGCCCCTGCCAGATCCGCTGTGAATAGGTTCTGGCAATGAACCCCACCAAACGCCCCGCATCCTCGGCCACACGGCCGTAATCCAGGGTCGCGTCCGGACGCTCCCAAGGTGGCGCAAACAATCGTCGCCAGCGGGCTTCGGGTATGCGGGTGTTCATGTGGCGGTGCAGAAATGCAGCCACGGCGCTGGCATCACCGGCTTCGGCGGGCCGAATCACCACGCTCACGCCGATGCACCAAACAGCTCGACAGGACCTGCCCAACGACTGCCGGGGTGGCTGGAAACCACGCGGTTGAGCAATGCAATGAACTGCCAGCCTTCGGCATCGGTAACCCGGTGGTGAATATTGATGCCGCAGACAGTATCTCCGCCCGAGCCGCTCAGTATTTCCAGCAGCGCATGGCTGGCACGTTGCCAGCCGGCAAATCGTGGCCCCTGTTTCCAACGCAGGGCGTCGAAACGACAATCGATGCGCCAGAAATCCTTGACTGGCTTGTGGATGTGGCATTCTCCCATTGCGGAGACACCCACGAAACCAAGTCTTTGCAGGCCGGCAAACAGACCTGGATGGACCCGGTTCCAGGGCGCCACCATCACCGGGTGATAGCGGCGGCCAAACAATTGCTCCAAGCGCCCTTTGCCCCGCGCCATGTCCGCGAGTACCAGCTCACCGGGTCGAAAGGGATCCAGTTCCCAGGCTCCGACATCGGCCTGCAACGGCGCGTGGTTGCGGTGGGCCCAGCCATGCTGGGTCACCGTGACCGTACTGGTGTCCTCGACTGCCCGCGCCAGACTTTCGTCGGCGGGCCGTGGGATCACCGCCAGTGCCAGCGGTGATTCCTCAAGGGTATCGAACAAGCGCCGCAGCATCGGCCCGGAGCGGGTCGCATCATCATCTCGCCACCAGAAACGTGCGACCTTCCCCTGCTCACAATATCGATCCAGAGCCGTTCTCAGCCCCGATTCAAAACTCCGCGCGGTTGAGATCGACACCATGTAGACAAAACCCCCGGCGCAACACCTACTCCGCGACATCATATACCCACGGCACACCGGTTGCGGCGAAGCTGGGGATCGCTCCCATACGCCGGATCTGTTGACTATGCTTGTGTACCGACCGGCTGCGCGCGAAGCTTCATGGCAGACGCCGTGGCCGTTGCCAAACGTGATCTGGCTGCCGGTGAGATCCTTGATGGTGAGGGTGGATATACCGTCTGGGGCCGGCTGATGCCGGCCCGTGACTCGCTGGCTCTGGGCGCGCTGCCGATCGGACTGGCGCATCAGGTTCGACTGCGGCGCCGCCTGGCCCGCGACGAGGTGGTGCGCTGGCAGGATGTCGAGGTCGATGACAACCGCCTGGCGGTCAGGATACGCCGACAGCTTGAAAGCGGTGACTACGCCTAGGCATTCGTCTCCAGCAGGGTACGCAGTTCCCGCTCCGGGCGCGCACCCAGATGAGAGATGATCTCGCCGGCCGCCAGCCCGCCAACAGCTGCACAATCGGCCAGCGCTCCGCCCTGCGACAGGGCATACAGAAAGCCGGCGGCATAGAGGTCGCCGGCGCCGGTGGTGTCGACCACATCGTCGACCGGCCGGGCATCGACGATGTGCACCTCGTCGCCCGCGATCACCACGGAACCTTTGGCGCCGCGAGTCAGTGCGGCAATCTGGCAGTGTCCGCGCACATGTTGCAAAGCCTCATCGAAATCCGCGGCCCGGTACAAAGAGACAATCTCTTCCTCGTTGGCAAACAGGATGTCGACACCGTGCTCCACGAACTCTACGAATTCGTCCCGGTAGCGTTCGACGCAAAATTGGTCTGACAGACTCAGGGCAACACGGTTGCCGCTGCGGTGTGCAATGTCGACGGCTTTGCGAAAGGCCGCCTTGGCGCCGGGGGGATCCCACAGATAACCTTCCAGATAGGTCACGCCAGCCCCCGCCACCAGTGCTTCGTCCACATCGTCAGGGCCCAGCTCGACACAGGCGCCGAGGTAGGTGTTCATGGAACGCTGCGCATCGGGCGTCACCAGTATCAGGCAACGGGCAGTCGCCGGCCCCTGGGTCGACACGGTGGTGGCAAAGTGCACTCCGCTGGCGCGTATATCGTGCGCGAACACCTCGCCGAGCTGATCATCGCGCACCTTGCCGATGTAGGCGGCACGACCACCAAAGCTGGCGACACCCGCTACCGTATTGGCTGCCGAGCCTCCCGATACCTCGACACCCGGCCCCATACCGGCATACAGCGCATGGGCCTGGTCGCTGTCGATGAGCGACATAGCCCCCTTGGTAATGCTGTGGCTAGCCAGGAAGGCATCATCGGCGTGGGTGATGACGTCGACAATGGCATTGCCGATCGCCAGGACATCGAACGATAAGTCAGGCATGAATGATCCATCTGCTGGCAAAAAAGGGTCGTAGTATAGCGACAGAGCAGCCGGAATTTGGAGAATAATAGTGCGGGACCAGCCTTCGGATGGAATTCAGCTCCTGGATGCAGCCCTGATAGCGGATGTCGTCGCGGCCGCCCGGCGCTCGCCACGAAAACGGATGAACTTCAATTTCCACCATCATGCGGCGGACAACCCGCACCGATTTCTGAACGTACTGCTGGCCGGGACCTATGTGACTCCGCACCGTCACAGGCAACCACCCAAGGCGGAGTCGTTTCTAGTGCTCGCCGGCCGCATCGTTTGTTTCGTGTTCGAGGACGATGGCGCACTACGCGAGTCTTTCACCCTGGCCGCGGACGGTGACGACAACGATGGCCAGGGCATCGACCTGCAGCCGGGCATCTGGCACAGCATCGCTGCATTGTCCGGGGTGGCCGTCTGCTACGAGGTCAAACCCGGTCCATATGATCCACACGCCGACAAGGAATTCGCCCCCTGGGCGCCGGTCGAGGGGGACCCGGAATGCGACGCCTATCTGCAAGGGTTACTGGCGCAGCATAGCGGTGGCGCTAGATAATTTTTTCTACTCTGGCTTCTTCGGTTTCGGCTTCTTCGGCAGATACAGATCGGTGATGGTGCCCTCGAAGGCTTCGGCGGACATGGCCAGTGTCTCGGACAGCGTGGGATGCGGATGGATGGTCAAGCCGATGTCGGCAGCATCGCAGCCCATCTCGATGGCCAGCGCGCCCTCGGCCACCAGTTCACCGGCGTTGGGGCCCACGATTCCGACCCCGATGACTCGATGGGACTCCTCATCGAACAGCAGTTTGGTGAGACCTTCCTCCCGTCCCAGTGACAGCGCCCTGCCGCTGGCCGCCCACGGAAACGTGCCTTTGCCGTAGCCAACTCCGTCCGCTTTTGCCTGTTGCTCGGTCATGCCTGCCCAGGCTATTTCGGGATCGGTATACGCCACCGAGGGAATCACACGGGCATCGAAATGGGTCTTTAAACCGGCACAGACCTCAGCCGCGACCTTGCCCTCATGGGTCGCCTTGTGTGCCAGCATGGGCTGACCGACGATGTCACCAATCGCATAGATGTGAGACACATTGGTGCGCATCTGCGAGTCCACGGCAATGAAACCGCGCTCGTCGACCACCACCCCGGCCCCGTCGGCACCGACCTCCCGGCCATTGGGCGTGCGCCCCACGGCAACCAGTATGCGATCATAGTCCTGCGGCTCAGCGGGCGCCTGCTTGCCCTCGAAACTGACCCGCAATGCCTTGTCGCTGGCCGCCACCGCGGTGACCCGGGTCTGTAACCAGATGTTCTCGTAACGCTTCTTGAGGCGATTGTGCAGCGGCCGCACCAGATCCTTGTCGGCACCCGGGATCAGCTGGTCGAGCATCTCGACCACGGTCACACTCGTCCCCAGCGAATGATAGACAGTGGCCATCTCCAAACCGATGATACCGCCACCGATGACCAGCATGCGATCGGGGATTGCGTCGATTTCCAGTGCCCCGGTAGAGTCGATCACCCGCGGGTCTTCGGGGACAAACGGCAGGCTGACCGGACGCGACCCGGCGGCGATGATAGCCTGCTCGAAACGCAGGGTTCGGCGGCTGCCATCCGTCGCCGCCACCTCGACGCTGTGTGGATCGACAAAACGGCCGACCCCCTGAACGACGGTGACCTTGCGCTGCCGGGCCAAAGCCGCGAGCCCGCCGGTGAGACGCGTCACCACTTTCGACTTCCAGCCGCGCAGCAGGTCCAGGTCGATTTCAGGTTTGCCGAACCGTAACCCATGGGCGGCCATGTCCGCGCTCTCATCGATCACTCGTGCGGCATGCAGCAGCGCTTTGGAGGGTATGCAGCCAACGTTGAGACAAACTCCGCCGAGGCTCTCGTAGCGCTCCACCAGAATCACCTTCAAACCCAGGTCGGCGGCCCTGAACGCAGCGGTGTAGCCACCCGGACCAGCGCCCAACACCAGCACCTGGCAATCCACATCGTCCGGGTCCTGCGCGCTCGTCACGGTTTGCGCACTGTCGGCAACCGGAGCCGGTTTCCCGGCCGCCGCCTCCACCACGTCGAGCATCACCAGCGCGGTGCCCTCGGACACCTTGTCGCCGACCTGGATCATCACCTTGCGGATGACCCCCGCCCGCGGTGTCGGCACATCCATGGAGGCCTTGTCGCTTTCCAGGGTGATCAGCGGATCTTCGACCGCCACCGTGTCACCTTCCGACACCAGCACTTCGATGACATCGACATCGTGAAAGTCACCGATATCGGGCACCTTGATCTCCACCTGACCGGTCATCGTCCCACTCCCTTGATCACAGCAGCAATCTGCGGAGATCACTCAGCAGCCCGCAATAATGAACCATGAACCGGGCTGCCTGGGCGCCATCGACCACCCTGTGATCGTAGGTCAGGTCCAGGGGCTGCATCAGTCTGGGGATAAACTCGGTGCCGTTCCAGACCGGCTGCATCCGTGCCCGGGTGACGCCGAGAATCGCGACCTCCGGGGCGTTGACCAACGGAGTGAAAGACTGCCCTCCGATACCGCCCAGGCTGGAAATACTCATGCACCCGCCCTGCATCTCGGCAGGCCCGAGCTTGCCATCCCGGGCCCGCATACTTACTTCCCCCATTTCCGCGGCCAGCTCGAACACGCTCTTGCGATCCACATCGCGAAATACCGGCACTACCAAGCCGTTGGGCGTGTCCACCGCGATACCGATGTGAAAGTAGCGTTTGTAGACCAGCTGCTCGCCATCCGCGGACAAGGAAGCATTGAAACCGGGGAACTCGGCAAGTGCCGAGGCCAACGCCTTCATCAAGAAGGTCAGCGAGGTGAGCCGGACACCGCGCTTGTCCGCCTCAGCCTTGAGTGACTTGCGAAATGCTTCCAGCTCGGTGACATCCGCCTCGTCATGATGGGTCACCATGGGCACGTTGAGCCAGACCCGGCGCAGGTGCGCCCCGGAAATCTTCTGGATCCGCTTGAGGGGTTGCACGTCGATCTCGCCGAACTTGGAGAAATCGACTTCCGGTATCGCCGGTATTGCCGCGCCTTGTGATGCCGTGGCCGGCTCCCGTCGGCTGGTCATGGCCTGTTTGACGAAGGCCTGCACATCGGATTTGACGATCCTGGTCTTGCGACCCGTACCACTGACCCGGGCCAGATCCACGCCCAATTCGCGCGCATAGCGGCGTACCGAGGGCGCGGCATGCGCATTGATGAAACTGCCCTGATCGAGCGATGCAGCCGGTGGCACCGGGGGCTGGCGCGGTGCGCACGGCACCAAAGGCGATTCCGGCCTGGCCGCTGCCGGAACCGCAGCAGCCGGTGCTGGCTCGCCGGCATCGGGTGGCGTGGATTCCGACACAGGCGGGGGCTGGTCATTTTCTGCCTCGGCCCCGGATTCCAGCAAAATAATCACCGAGCCTTCCGATACCTTGTCACCCACCGCGACCATCAAGGTAGCGACCACACCGGCCTCGGGAGAGGGGATGTCCATCGATGCCTTGTCGCTTTCCACGGTGATCAACGGATCATCGGCAGCCACCCGGTCACCGGGGGCCACCAGAATCTCGATGATGTCGACATCGGCAAAATCACCGATGTCCGGCACCTTGATCTGTTTGCTTGCTGCCACGGGTTCTCCTCCCAGAATGTGCCCGGAAACCGCCTGCTCAGGCCCACAGCGGATCGGGGCGTTCCGGATCGATACGGTAGCGTTCGATGCAGTCCTGGAGTACCGGGGCCTCGAGTCTGCCTTCTTCAACCAAGGCGGTGAGTGCCGCCAGGGTGATATGGTGCCGGTCGACCTCGAAATGACAACGCAGAGCTTCACGACTGTCGCTGCGACCATAGCCGTCGGTGCCAAGAACCCGATAGTCCCTGGGCACATAGGCACGAATCTGATCAGCATACAGCCGCACATAGTCGGTGGAGGCGATCACCGGCCCCCGGGTATCCTGGAGACATTGAGTCACATAGGGGATCCGTGGCTGCGCACCGGGGTGCAGCATGTTCCAGCGCTGGGCACTCATACCATCGCGAGACAATTCGGTAAAGCTGGTCGCACTCCAAACATCGGCATCCACCTGATAATCCTGCGCCAGCAACTCCGCAGCGGCGATCACCTCGCGCAGGATGGCTCCCGAACCCAGTAACTGAACCCGTGCCTTGCCACTGTCGCCGCCTTCGCTGAATCGGTAGAGCCCCTTGAGAATACCCTCCTGGACGCCTTCCGGCAGAGCGGGATGATGGTAGTTCTCGTTCAGTGTGGTGATGTAATAGAAGACCCGCTCCTGCTGCGCGAACATACGCTCCATGCCGTCGTGAAAGATCACCGCCAGTTCGTAGGCGAAAGTGGGATCGTAGGACAGGCAATTGGGAATGTTGGCGGACAGCACATGGCTGTGGCCATCCTGGTGTTGCAGACCCTCACCGTTCAAGGTGGTGCGACCGGCGGTACCGCCGATCAGAAAACCGCGCGCCTGCTGGTCTCCCGCGGCCCAGGCGAGGTCGCCAACGCGCTGAAACCCGAACATCGAGTAGAACACGTACACAGGGATCATGGTGATCCCGTGGTTGCTGTAGGAGGTGGCCGCCGCGATCCAGGACGACATGGCACCGTCTTCGGTAATGCCCTCTTCCAGGATCTGGCCCTTGCGATCTTCCCGGTAGGGCATGATCTGATCGGAATCCATGGGTTCGTAAAGCTGCCCGGAAGGCGCGTAGATACCGATCTGCCGGAACATGCCCTCCATGCCGAAGGTACGCGCCTCATCGGGTACGATCGGTACCAGCCTCGACCCGATGGTCTTGTCGCGGGCCAGGGTGGCAAGCAACCGCACCAGCGCCATGGTCGTTGACAGGGTGCGCTCGCCGGTGTCTCCCAATATCGATTTGAAGGTCTCGAGCGGCGGGATCTCCAGGCTGTCGCCATGGGTGCGCCGGGACGGCAGATAGCCGCCCAAGGCCGCCCTGCGCTCCTTGAGATAGCGAATTTCCGCGGAGTCTTCCGCAGGACGGTAGAACGGCGCGCTCTCGATATCCTCGTCGGATACCGGCAACTGGAAACGATCACGAAACTGCTTGAGGGCATCCACGCCCATCTTCTTCTGGGAATGGGTGACGTTCTGCCCCTCCCCCGCCTCGCCCATGCCGTAGCCCTTCACCGTCTTGGCGAGGATCACGGTCGGTGCCCCCTCGTGTTTTACCGCGGCAGCATAGGCGGCATACACCTTGTGAGGATCGTGGCCTCCACGATTCAAGCGCCAGATGTCCTCGTCGGAGAGACTGGCGACCATGTCGCGCAACTCCGGATACTTGCCAAAAAAGTGCTTGCGCGTATAGGCGCCGCCCTTGGCTTTGAAATTCTGGTATTCACCGTCGATTGCTTCATCCATGCGCTTGCGCAGCAGCCCTTTGGTGTCTTTGGCCAGCAGCGGGTCCCAATAGGAACCCCAGATCACCTTGATAACGTTCCAGCCGGCACCCCGGAACTCAGCCTCCAGCTCCTGGATGATCTTGCCGTTACCGCGCACCGGGCCGTCGAGACGCTGCAAGTTGCAGTTGACGACGAAGATCAGATTGTCCAGCTTTTCACGTACCGCCAGATCGATGGCGCCCATGGATTCCGGTTCGTCCATCTCGCCGTCGCCCATGAACGCCCATACTTTGCGGTCCTGGATATCGAGCAAGCCGCGATTCTGGAGGTATTTCATAAACCGCGCCTGGTAGATCGCGGTGATCGGCCCCAGCCCCATGGAAACCGTCGGGTACTGCCAGAAATCCGGCATCAGCCACGGGTGAGGATAGGAGGACAACCCTTTGCCATCGACTTCACAGCGAAAATTGTCGAGCTGCTCCTCGCTGAGGCGTCCCTCCAGAAATGCGCGCGCGTAGATGCCGGGTGCGGAATGACCCTGGATGTAGATCATGTCGCCGCCATGCGATTCACTGGCCGCACGCCAGAAGTGATTGAAGCCTACATCGTAGAGGGTGGCCGCGGAGGCGAAACTGGCAATGTGCCCACCGGGCTCCGAAGGTTTCTGATTGGCCTTGACCACCATCGCCATGGCATTCCAGCGGATGATGGAACGCAGTCGCCACTCGAGATCGTGATCACCTGGAGAGCGCTCTTCCAGCTCGGGAGGGATGGTGTTCAGATAGGCGGTACTGACCACGTTGGGCAATGGCGCGCCGGCGACGTAGGCGCGGTCAAGAAGTTTTTCGAGCAGAAAGTGGGCGCGCTCGGGTCCCTCCCGCTCGATAACCGCATCCAATGATTCCTCCCACTCATGGGTCTCCTCGGGATCGATGTCCTTGTAGCTTTCTGTGGTCATGATTTCCTCGCCAGCGCCAGCGCCGGCGGAAACGTGGTCGCAGCACATGTCAGGACCATCACCGCCGGTACCGGAAACAAGATCGATCAGTTCGTATCGTAAAACATGTTAGCCCACGCCTGCCGCATGATAAACTGCTTGGTCAAACCAACCAGCCCGGCCCGGATCCCCCGGCCATATCCGACACCGCAACTCCCAGCAACTATAGTCGACCGCCAGCCGCCGCGCGCGATGTCCGCGAAATTCATAGGCGACGGCCGGCGAGGAGGCAACGCACTAAAGCGATGTCTGTCAACTCTGTCAAACCCGGATCAACGCAGCAACGCATAATTCGCGGCAATTCCCAGAAACACCAGCAGACCCACCCAGTTGTTGTTCAGAAAGGCGGTGAAACAGGCTGACGGGTCACGCCCACGTATCAGGATCTGCTGATACACCATCAGCATGACCGCGCACAACACACCCGCACGGTAGGGCCACCCCAGCCCTGCCTGCTCCCCCACGATCCAGAGACCGGCGACCACCAGCGCCTGGACCGCGGCTACCGCCAAGCGGTCGAAGCGACCGAACAAGATTGCGGTCGACCCCACCCCGATGCGCAGGTCGTCGTCCCGATCGACCATGGCGTACTGAGTGTCGTAGGCCACCGCCCACAATATCGTGACGCCGTACAACAGCCACGCCAGCGCCGGTACGGCTCCGGTCTGAGCCGCGAAGGCCATCGGCACCGCCCAGCCGAATGCTGCTCCCAGATGCGCCTGCGGCAGATGATGAAAGCGCTTCATGAACGGGTAGCTGGCAGCGAGGACCGCACCCGCCACCGACATCCAGATGGTCAGGGCATTCAGAGTGCTCACCAGCGCGAAAGCGATGAGACAAAGTACCGCAAACAGCATCAGGGCCTCGGCGGGCGCCACCCGGCGCGCAGCCAGGGGTCGGTCGCGAGTCCGGCTGACATGGGGATCGAGGTCGCGGTCGGCATAGTCGTTGATCACGCAACCCGCCGAACGCATGATAAAAACACCAGCCACGAATACCACGACCACCCAGGGTTGCGGCCTGCCCTGCGCCGCGATCCACAATGCCCACAAGGTCGGCCACAACAATAAATACATGCCAATCGGCCGGTCGATGCGCATCAACCGCAGATACTCGCTGAAACGGTTGGACCAATTCCGGCGGGGTTCAGACCTCACCGTATTCGCGCTCCTTGCCAATCCAGCGCTCGACCAGCCCGGCCGCGAGTTCCGAATCATGAGCCAGCAGTTCGATGGCAGCCCGCTGCACCTCCGGCACCAACTCGCGGTCACGCAGCAGATCCGCCACCCGCAGATTCAGCATGCCGGTCTGCCGGGTGCCCAGCACTTCGCCGGGACCGCGAATCTCGAGATCCCGACGGGCGATTTCGAACCCGTCCGTGGTCTCCCTGACCACTTCCAGCCGGGCCCGGGCATTGTCGGAGAGCGGCCCCTTGTACATCAGCACGCAAAAGCTGGCCGTAGCGCCGCGGCCGACCCGGCCACGCAACTGATGCAGCTGTGCGAGACCCAGACGCTCGGCATTTTCGATGATCATAAGGCTGGCGTTGGTAACATCGACACCGACTTCGATCACCGTGGTAGCAACCAGCAGATCGATTTCTCCGCACGCAAATGCGGCCATCACCGCTTCCTTGTCGGCCGCACGCAGACGACCGTGTACCAGACCCACGCGCAAATCCGGCAATTCTTCCGCAAGCACCCGGGCGGTATCTCCGGCAGCCTGGCATTGCAGCAACTCGGACTCGTCGATCAGTGTGCAGACCCAGTATGCCTGGCGCCCTCCGCGACAAGCATTGCTGACCCGCTCGACCACCTCGGCACGGCGGCGCTCCGACGTCACCACGGTGGTGACCGGCAGGCGCCCCGGCGGCAGCTCGTCGATGACAGAATGATCCAGATCGGCGTAGGCCGTCATTGCCAGCGTTCTCGGTATCGGAGTCGCGGTCATGATCAACTGATGGGCCAGATGCTCCTGCTGGCTACCCTTCTGTCGCAGTGCATAGCGCTGGTGCACGCCGAAACGGTGCTGCTCATCGATCACCACCAGCGCCAGAGCATGAAACTTCACCTGCTCCTGAAACAGTGCGTGGGTGCCCACCGCCAGCGCGGCACTGCCATCCGCCAGGCTCTCCAGCGCCTCGCGGCGGGCCCGTCCCTTGAGGCTGCTGGCCAACCAGACCACGCTGATCCCCAGCGGCTTCAACCAGTGTGAAAAGCTACGGTAGTGCTGTTCGGCCAGCAGCTCCGTGGGCGCCATCACCGCGGCCTGAAAACCGGCTTCCACAGCCTTGAGTACCGCAGCAGCGGCTACCACGGTCTTGCCGCATCCGACATCCCCCTGCACCAGTCGCATCATCGGGTGATCCCGGGCGAGGTCTTCGGCCAGCTCACCAATGACCCGTTGCTGTGCGGCAGTCAGGCGAAACGGAAGCTGTGTCAGCATCGGCTCCAGCAACCGACCGTCACCGCGAAGTGGATGGGCGGCATGATGTCGGACCCTGGCTCTCAGTTTGCGCAGGCTGAGGTTGTGGGCCAGCAGCTCCTCGAAGATCAAACGCCGGCGCGCCGGATGGGCGGCCGAAAACAGCGCTTCCGGGCGTTGTTCGGGAGGCGGCCGGTGCAGGGTCCGCAGGGCGGTGGCCAGATCGAGCAACTGATGCTGCCGTCGCAGTGCCGGGGGCAGCAGGTCCAGTTGACCGGCATCTGCCGCCTGTCGCGCACAGGCCAGCGCCTGGGTCGTCAGCGCGCGCAGCGTGAGCTGGTGCAGACCTTCGGTGGTGGGGTAAACCGGGGTCAGCGTGCTGTCGATCGGCGCTGGTGCATCGCCACGCAATATCTCGAACTCGGGATGCATCATCTCGAGACCGGAATAGCCCGCGCGCAGTTCACCAAAGGCTCGCAGTCGCACGTCTTTGCGCAGCGTACGGGTCATACCGGCGTTGAAGTTGAAGAACCGCAAGCCCAGCGCACCGCTGTCGTCCGCCACCCGGACCAGCAGCATGCGCCGCCGCCCGCCAACGGTCTCGCTACCCAGCACAGTGGCCTCGATGGTGGCCTCCATGCCCCCACGCAGGTCCGCCACCCGCCACCGACGACCACGGTCCTGATAGCGCAGCGGCAGGTGCAAAAGCAGATCGTGGACGCTGTGCAGACCGAGCTTTGCCAGCCGCTGCTGCACCCGGGGCCCGACACCTTTGAGTAGGGTCAGAGCTGCCAGCAATGACCCGGTTGGTAGCGGAGTGACGTGGTCGCCGCGTCCGGCAACATCCGGTTGGGTAGTCGGCAAGATCGGAAGTGCTTCAGCTAGCCAGCACCATCACGCCTTCCACTTCCACCTGCGCGCCCTTGGGCAACGCGGCTACGCCGATTGCGGCTCGAGCCGGGTAGGGCTGCTGGAAGAATTCCGCCATGACTTCGTTGACGATCGGGAAATGGGTCAGATCGGTGAGATAGATATTGAGCTTGACGACCTCGGCAAAGCTGCCACCGGCAGCGGCACAAACCGCGGACAGGTTCTGGAACACCTGACGTGCCTGCGCGGCGAAATCCTCGCCTACCAGTTCCATGCTGCCCGGCACCAGGGGTATCTGCCCGGACAGATACACGGTATCTCCCGCCCGCACCGCCTGTGAATAGGTTCCGATTGCCTGCGGTGCGTCCTCGGTACTGATGATCTCCGCCACGACCTGCTCCTTTGCAAAACGTATGGGTAATTGTCGAATCAGCCGACCCGATGGATACGCAACACCTGGGGCATGCCGCGCAGGCGCCGCATCACCCGAGCCAGATGAACCCGGTCACGAACATTCAATACGAAGGTCATGGTGGTCACCGTACCCTCGCGCTCGTCCAGGGTAACGTTGCTGATGTTGGAGTTCGAGCCCGCGATCGACGCCGCCACGGTCGCCAGTACACCCTGCTTGTTGTCGACATCGAGACGAATCTCCGCCAGAAACTCGCGGTCCGTCTCCACTGACCAGACCACGGAGAGCTGACGGTCCCAGTCCTTGTCGCGAACATTGCGACAGGTACCGCGATGGATGACCACGCCTTTTCCAGCAGTGAGAAGGCCGGCAATATTGTCGCCAGGAATCGGCCTGCAACAGCGTGCGAAGGTGACGACCATGCCTTCGGTGCCGAGTATCGCCAGCGGGCGCCGATGATCGCGATTCTCGCTACCGCCATCTTGCTCGTCAAAGTTGGGAATCAGCTGCCGCGCCACCAGCGCTGCCAGGCGTTTGCCCAACCCCATATCAAGCAGAATCTGGTTGAAATCCTCTACCCCATAGTCGGCGACAAGCTGGTGAATCCTGCCCTCCGGCAGATCGTCCAGATGTGCGCCGCAGTCCAGCAATGCCTTGTCCAGCATGCGTCGACCCAACACCAGTGCTTCCTCGTGCTGCAGGTTCTTCAGGTAGTGTCGAATGTTGGTACGCGCCTTGGCGGTAGCCACATAACCCAACCAGGCGGGGTTAGGTCTCGCCGTCATGGCGGTAATGATCTCCACCGTCTGCCCGCTCTGCAGTTGGGTACGCAGGGAGGCCAGACGACGATCGATCTTCGCGGCCACACAGCGGCTGCCGACATCGGAGTGGATCGCATAGGCAAAGTCCACCGGGGTTGCCCCTCTGGGCATTTCGATGATCTTCCCCTGCGGCGTAAAAACGTAGACCTCGTCGGGAAACAGATCCACTTTGACGTTTTCCAGGAACTCGACCGAGTCTCCTGCTCTTTTTTGCAGATCCAGCAGCCTTTGCAGCCATTCGCGGGCCCGCTGTTGAGGGCCGGTGTTCGGGTCTGCCGCGTATTTGTAGCGCCAGTGCGCGGCAATTCCGGTCTCAGCCATCAGGTGCATCTCTCTGGTGCGAATCTGTACCTCGATCGGGACACCGTGAGTGCCTGTGCCTACCAACACCGTATGCAGTGACTGGTAACCGTTGGCCTTGGGGATGGCGATATAGTCCTTGAAACGTCCGAACTGCGGCCGGTAAAGATTGTGGATCACACCCAGTACCCGGTAGCAGAGATCGACGCTGCGGACGGTCACTCGAAACGCATAGACATCGTAGACTTCCCTGAAAGGCAGCCCCTTGCTGTGCATCTTCTGATAGATGCCCCATAGATGTTTCTCGCGCCCGACCACCTTGGCGCGGATCTCCTCCTCATCGAGGCGACCGGATATCCGCTTCTGGATCTTGACAACAATTTCCTTGCGATTGCCACGGGCCCGGCGCACGGCTTCGCTGAGCACCCTGAAACGAATCGGATACAGCGCCTCGAATCCAAGGTTTTCCAGTTCCAGGCGCAGGTAGTTCATGCCCAGGCGACCGGCAATGGGCGCGTAGATATCCAGAGTTTCACGGGCAATCCGGCGCCGTTTCTCCGTGCCCAGAGCACTCAGGGTGCGCATGTTGTGAAATCGATCTGCGAGCTTGACCATCATCACGCGAATGTCGCGCGACATGGCCAGAAACATCTTCTGGAAATTCTCGGCCTGAGCCTCCTGCACGGAGCCAAACCGGATCTGCGTGAGCTTGGTGACCCCGTCAACCAGCTCCGCCACTTCCTTGCCGAAGCGACGCTCGATGTCTCCGGTGGTAAAATCGGTGTCCTCCACCACGTCGTGGAGGATCGCTGCCATCAGTGTGGACTGATCGAGACGGACTTCGCCCAGCAGCCGGGCTACCGCGATCGGGTGGGTGATATAGGGTTCGCCGGACTTGCGGTATTGACCGGCGTGGGCGCGAGCGCCAAACAGACAGGCCTCACGAAGCTGCTCCACCTGCTCCGGCTCCAGATATAACGAAACCACGCTGCACAGGTCATCGATGTCGGGACTGACATCATCCTTGACCGCCAGATCGGCAGCTAGGTCGGCCATGGGCGCGTCTGCCGGTAACTTCCGCCACGCCTCAGACGCTGCTGCCGGTCACGGTTTCGACCTCCGCCTCCTCATCCGCGCTGGCCGCGCTGGCATCTATAAACAGGCCGTCGGCGATCTCGCGCAAGGCAATGACCGTGGGCTTGTCGTTTTCGGGGGGTACCCCCGGCTGGGCGCCTCTGGCGATATCGCGGGCGCGCTTGGCGGAGTGCAGCACGAGATCAAAGCGGTTTTCGATTTTGCCGAGACAGTCCTCGATGGTGACGCGGGCCATAACACAGATCTCCAGGTTTTTGAGGCAGACCGCGCAGTTTATCGAGAAAAACCATGCTGTGTCGAACGTGCCTTGCCGGCTGCGCAGATTCCGTGTGCGTCAGGGTGCATCTGTTGCAGCAAAACGGGCCAGAAGATCGCGATGTCGCGCAGCCTGCCTGGCCACCACCAGGCGGCTGGCCACGACGATGGCGTGGAGCTGTTCGACCGCGGCCTGGAACTCATCGTTGACCACCAGATAGTCGAATTCCTGCCAATGGGACAGCTCTCGGCTGGCAGCTGCCATGCGCCCCTCGATCACCTCCGGGCTGTCCTGACCCCGCCCGGCAAGACGCTCACGCAACGCTCCGGGTGACGGCGGCAGGACAAAAATACTGACTACGCCCGGCATCGCCTCACGCACCTGGCGGGCTCCCTGCCAATCGATTTCCAGTATCACGTCCCGGCCCAGGGCGAGACGTCCGCTGACGGCCCGGCTGGATGTCCCGTAACTATTGCCGAACACTTGTGCCCATTCCAGGAACAGGCCCTCGTATCGCAACTGGCTGAAACGGGCGCGGTCGACGAAGTGGTAGTGGCGACCATCCATTTCACCGGGCCGGATGGCCCGCGTGGTGTGTGAAACCGACAGCTCGACCTGAGGATCGCAGGCGACCAGCGCGTTGACCAGGCTGGTCTTGCCAGCACCGGACGGCGCCGACACGATAAAGAGCGTGCCTTCGCAGGCGCACCCCCCATCGTCATTAAGGATGGAATGACTACTCGACATTCTGCACCTGTTCGCGGGTTTGTTCGATCAACACCTTGAGATCGACCGCAATTCGGGTCGATTCCGCATCGGAGGACTTAGACGCCAGCGTGTTGGCCTCGCGATTGAGCTCCTGCATCAGAAAATCGAGCCTTCTGCCCACCGGCTCCGTACGATCCAGCACCGCGGCAACTTCCTCCAGGTGCGCGCCCAACCGATCCAGCTCTTCATCCACATCCAGCTTCTGGGCAACGATGACCATTTCCTGCTCCAACCGGCCAGGATCCCCACCGATGGTGGCGAGCTCCGCTAACCTGGTCTCCAGCTTTTCCCGCAACCGCGCCATTAGCAGGGGTCGTCGCTGCCGCGCCAGCTCGACCAACTCCCCCATACTCCGGCACCGGACTGCGACAAACTCCGCGGTACGCGCACCTTCCCGGCTGCGGGTCGCCAGCAGATCGTCGAGCGCCTCGTCGAGCGCTGTCAGTGCCACCTGCCGTATTGGATCCAGATCCGGTTCCGCCTCGACCACCACTCCGGGCCAACGCAGTAGGTCGATCACGCCAAGTGAGCGACTGCCTTCCACCAGGTCGGCCACCGATTGCGACACCTGCAGCAATTGTCCGACAAGCTCGCGGTCGCAGCTCAGTTCGCCCTGAACACCCTGGCCTGACCGATAGCGCAGATTCAGCTCGACCTTGCCCCGACCCAGGCGTCGCGCACAGCGTTCCCGTAGCTGCGGCTCGATCGAACGCAGCATCTCCGGCAATCGTGGCACCAGCTCCAGATAGCGATGGTTGACGGAACGCAACTCCCAGGTGAGTTGCCCCCAGTCACCCCGCCTTTCGACACGTGCAAAGGCCGTCATGCTGTGAATCATGCGTACTCCGTTTGAGTGTTGGGATCCCGGTGGCCGCATAGTCTAACGCAACCACGACGCCAGCCGCTCCGGATAGCGATCCCGTGCAGCGACGGGTATATACTCCGCAGCCCATCACGAAGGACCAGGAGTTCTTGTATGCGACCCAGTGGCCGCTCAGCCGACCAGATGCGCGAAGTACGTTTCACCAGATCGTATACCCGCCATGCGGAAGGATCCGTACTGGTGGAATTCGGTCACACTCGGGTACTTTGCACGGCATCGGTGGAAGAACGGGTTCCGCCTTTTCTGCGCGGCAAGGGCGAGGGCTGGATCACCGCCGAATACGGCATGCTGCCGAGATCGACACACACCCGTATGCGCCGGGAGGCAAGCAGCGGTCGTCAGGGCGGCAGAACCTTGGAAATCCAACGTCTGATCGGACGGTCGCTGCGCGCTGCCGCCGATCTGTCCGCCCTGGGCGAGCGCACCATTACCATCGACTGCGACGTACTTCAGGCTGATGGCGGTACCCGCACCGCGGCGATCACCGGTGGCTACCTGGCACTGGCAGACGCTGCCGCCCATATGCGGGAACGCAGAATGATCAAGCGGGAACTGCTGCACGGACAGATTGCATCCGTATCGGTGGGCATATACCGGGGATCACCGGTGCTGGATCTCGACTATGCCGAGGACTCGGAGGCGGAAACCGACATGAACGTGGTGATGAACGAATCGGGTGCCTTTATCGAGTTGCAGGGCACCGCGGAAGGTCATGCCTTCCGTCGCGACGAATTGCAGGCCATGCTGGACCTGGCCCAGGTCGGGATTACCCAGCTGTTGGCGGCCCAGCGGCAGGCATTGTCGCCGTGAAGCGCGTGGTGCTGGCCACCGCAAATCGAGGCAAGCTGGCCGAGTTCGTCGAGCTGTTCCGGGATACGGATCTGAGCATCATTCCGCAATCGGACCTGCAAATCCCGGAGGCTGAGGAAACCGGGCTGACTTTCGTCGAGAATGCCATCATCAAAGCCCGCCACGCGGCGCGGCTCAGCGGACTACCGGCTGTGGCTGATGATTCCGGCTTGCAGGTCGATGCCCTGCAGGGTGCTCCCGGCATCCGTTCCGCGCGCTTCGCCGCCGCGAACGCAAACGACCTGCAAAACAACGCTCTGCTGCTGGAACGACTTGCAGGGGTGGCGCCAGAGCATCGCGGAGCACGTTTTCGCTGCCTGCTGGTCGCCATGTGCAATGCCGAAGATCCGGCTCCGCTGATTTGTGAAGGCGTGTGGGAGGGACGGATACTGATGCGGCCGGCCGGCAACAATGGCTTCGGCTACGACCCCCTGTTCCAAGCCGTGGGCCACGATGGCAGCGCCGCGCAGCTATCGCCCACGGAGAAGAGCCGGTTGAGCCACCGTGGCAAGGCCATGAGCCTGCTGCGTGCGGCCTTGCCCAACTGGATGCCGAAAGCCGGCGTGCCGTGGGTATAGTAACCAACAAGATTCCGATCTCTCTCTATCTGCACCTGCCCTGGTGCGTGAACAAGTGCCCCTATTGCGACTTCAATTCGCATCGGGCACCGACCAAGCTGCCCGAACGCGCCTATGTAGACGCCCTGCTCACCGATCTGGACACGGATCGAGATGCCCTCCAGGAACGACGCCTGCACTCATTGTTCATCGGCGGCGGCACCCCGAGTCTGTTCTCGCCGCAGTCCATAGACCGGCTCCTGCAGGGGGTACGCGCCAGGCTGACGCTGACGCCCGATTGCGAGATCTCGCTGGAGGCCAACCCAGGCACGATCGACGACACCCGTTTTGGCGAGTTTTGCGCAGCAGGCATCAACCGCCTGTCGATCGGCATACAAAGCCTTGATGATGATTGTCTGCGGCGACTCGGGCGCATACACGATGCCAGGGCAGCCCGGCAGGCAGTCGACAAGGCCCGGCAGGCGGGGTTCGATAACCTCAATCTCGATCTCATGTACGGTTTGCCCGGACAAGACACCAAAGGGGCCCTGGCGGATCTGAGCCAGGCCTGCGATCTCGGCCCCGAACACCTTTCCTGGTATCAGCTGACCATAGAACCGAATACCCGGTTCGCGGTCGACCCCCCTGCACTTCCGGATGAGGAGGAATCCTGGCAGATGCAGGTCCGCGGCCATTCGCTGCTGCACGAGCAAGGCTACGCCCAATACGAAATATCTGCCTTTGCGCGTGACGGCGCGCGCTGTCGCCACAACCTCAACTACTGGCGGTTTGGTGACTATCTGGGGATCGGCGCCGGCGCCCACGGCAAGCTCAGTGACGCCGGGTCCGGCCAGGTACGCAGAACAGTCCGCTATCGCCAACCCGCCGGATACCTGCACAGGGCGGCCAGGGGCGAGGCGGTGATCACGGACCGGGTGCTGTCCCAAGCCGACCTGGTCCTGGAGTTTGCGATGAACGGTTTTCGGTTGACGGAAGGGGTCAGCGAGGAAACGTTCGCCAGGCACACCGGTCTCGACCCGGCACTACTGGGGCCGGGAATGCGACGCGGCGGCGCGCTGGGACTGGTGACACGCGCACAGGGCCTGCTGCAACCGACAGCACGCGGGCAGCGCTTCTTAAACGAACTGCTACAGGGCTTCATGCCCCGCTGAATAACCACCCCCGATTGCCTCTGGCACGACAGCGCGCTGCGGTTCACAATAGGTGGGTGGTGGCTTGCCCGCGGCGGAGACACGCCGAACGTATGAGTGACTATACGCCCATATCCTGTCAGCAGTATGCACGCTACGAACAATGGATCGTCAGGCGCCAGCGGCTGCGGATGGCTTGGCGTGAACACACCACACCGACCCACCTCGAGACGCTGCGCCCACTGGACCTGCGCACCAGGGATCATGTCGAATACCTGGTGGTGCGCCGCGCTAACGGCGAACGATTCGAACTGAGGCTCGACCGAATCCTGCGCGCAGAGCCCGTTTGATGTCGCGGATCGCCATA
>CBDVAK010000025.1:0-20842 GCA_965371945.1 uncultured Candidatus Competibacteraceae bacterium | reverse complement strand
ATCAGGCTTGTCCGCAGTAGATCAGTCTGTTCTCGGACAGCCTCTAGTGGAGGGCCTGTGAGCTGTTCCAGGTATTGTGTGCGACAGGTATCCTATACCCGTGGCACACCGGTATTGTGCACGGTAGTCCCGGAGACAGCAGCTTGACCGACATCAGCGTGATCACCGATATCGACCGGCTGAAGGCGCGACAATGGAACCGCCTGGTCGGTGCCGATGAGCCGTTTCTGCGCCACGAGTTCCTGTCCGCGCTGGAAAGGCACGGCTGTGTCTCCGAGACCACCGGCTGGTACCCCAATCACCTCCTCGCAACCGACGGCAACGGGGATCTCCTTGGAGCGGTACCGCTTTATCTGAAGGACAATTCCTACGGCGAGTTCGTGTTCGACTGGGGGTGGGCCGAGGCGTGGCACCGTCACGGAATCCCCTACTATCCAAAACTGGTGAGCGCTATCCCTTTTACCCCGGTCAGTGGTCGGCGGCTGCTGACTGCGCCCGGCGAGGCTGGCTCTGCAGTGCGCGAACAGTTGGCCGCAGGGCTGGTCCGGCACGCAACCGACAGCAATGTGTCCTCGCTGCATTGTCTGTTTCCTTTCGACAACGATCTGGCTGTGTTGCGTCGCCAAGGCATGGTGCGGCGTACCGGATGCCAGTTCCACTGGCGCAACCAGGGCTATCGGGATTTCGATGCATTTCTGGCCCGGTTGAAATCGAAAAAACGTCGCAACATCAGCAGAGAGCGACGCCAGGTGCGCGAGGCCGGCATTACCCTGGAACGACTCACCGGCGATCAGTTGAGCGAGTCGCAGTGGGCGCAGGTGCATGCACTCTATTGTTCCACTTTTGAGCGTCTGGGCGGTCATGCAACCCTGACGCTGCCGTTCTTTATGGATATCGCCACCGGCATGGGATCACAATTGCTGGTGGTGCTGGCCCGCGACGGCGCCGGCATCGTCGCCACGGCGATCCTGCTGCAGGGACAGCACACGCTTTTCGGCAGGCACTGGGGTTGCAGCGAGCGCTACAGCGGACTGCATTTCGAGGCCTGCTACTACCAGGGAATCGAACACTGCATCGAACACAATCTGTCGCTGTTCGAACCCGGTGCCCAGGGCGAGCACAAGTTGAGCCGAGGCTTCCTGCCGGTGCTTACCTGGTCCGCGCACTGGATTCAGAATCCGGGTTTCCGCGCTGCGGTTACGGAGTTCGTCGACCGTGAAGATCGTGCCATCCGGGACCATGTCGCCGCGCTTGCTGAACGCTCGCCCTACCGGACTTCATACCCGCGGCATGCCGTGGGTATAATTTCATGACCCGGTTGCTATGGATCGACCCCGGGGACGACAGCACACCCTTTCCACCCCCCGAGCAGGCATTGCGTGAACCCGATGGGCTGCTCGCGGTTGGCGGATCGCTGTCCCCGCGGCGCCTGTTGGCAGCATATCGGGTCGGCATATTTCCCTGGTACAGCGAAGGCCAGCCGGTACTGTGGTGGTCGCCGGATCTGCGTGCGGTATTGTATCCGGGCAGCCTCCACATCAGTCGCAGTCTGCGCAGAACGGTACGCGGGGGACGCTTCAGCGTGACCATGGATCAGGACTTCGCCGCGGTCGTGGATGGTTGCGCAGCGCCCCGCAGCGATCAATCCGGAACCTGGATCACCGCGCCCATGCGCCAGGCCTACCTGCTCCTCCATCGCCGTGGCTACGCACACTCGGTGGAAGTTCGCCTCGATGGCGAGTTGGTTGGCGGGCTCTACGGGGTCGCCCTGGGAGGCGCATTTTTTGGCGAGTCCATGTTCAGCAGATGCAGCAATGCCTCGAAAGTCGCCCTGGTGTATCTGGACGCCACCCTGGCTGCGTCGGGCTTCCGGGTCATCGATTGCCAGATTCCCAGCGAGCACCTGTTGCGGCTCGGAGCCGTCGAGATCTCGAGGGCAGTTTTCAGTCGGATTCTGGAATCGACCTGCGTTGAACCACAGCGGGGCGGCCGCTGGACGGTCCCGGCGGCTGTCAGTCGTGCCTTGTCAGTCAGTGGTACTGTGGCTGCATTGGCCGCGGGAGTCAGTGCTTGCAGCTCTATCTGACCACTGCGCACGATTGTCCCTATCTGTCCGGCCGTCTTGCCCGCAATCTGGTGGTGCCACCGGAAGCGGTCAACGTGGGGTTGTATTCCGCGCTGATTGCCAGGGGTTTTCGACGCAGTGGCGATTATCTGTACCGGCCGCAATGTTTTGGTTGTACCGAATGTCGCTCGCTGCGGGTACCGGTACGGGCTTTCGCACCGGGCCGTTCCTTGCGGCGACTGCTGCAGCGAAACGAACATCTGAGCTTCAAGCCGGTCACACCGCGTTGCACACCGGAATACACCTGCCTCTATCAGCGTTATCTGGATTCCCGGCACCCGGATGGTGGGATGAACGACCCGCAGCCTGGAGATTTCGAGGCTTTTCTCATCAGCGAACGCTGCCGCACTCGCTTCTACGAAATTCGGGATGCCAGGCGATTGCTGGGGGTTGCGATCTGCGATTTTCTGCCGGACGGGCTTTCCGCGGTCTATACTTTCTTCGATCCCGACGAGCGTGAGGCGGGTCTGGGCAATTGGGCGATTCTCAAGCAGATCCAGGTGGCACGGGCCGAGAAGCTGGACTGGTTGTATCTGGGCTACTGGATCGCGGGTTCCCCCAAGATGGCCTACAAGGACCGCTTCAAGCCCCACCAGAAACTGATCGAGGGCCGCTGGATCGGAATCTGATCAGTGCGGCGCAGGCATCTCGGCACTTGCTGCTGAATGCCCAATTCTGTATGGTGCCGGCGGTTCAACTTGCCAGCAGGAGTACGCAGGATGGCGAAGGAAGACAGCATTGAAATGGACGGCACCGTGGTTGACACGCTTCCCAACACGACGTTCCGGGTGGAGTTGGAGAATGGCCACGTGGTGACCGCCCATATCTCCGGGCGGATGCGCAAACACTATATTCGCATTCTTACCGGCGACAAGGTCAAGGTGGAGCTGACACCCTATGATCTCAGCAAGGGGCGTATCGTCTACCGCAATCGCTGATCGCCGCTACCCTCGTAGAAACCACATCCTGCGCATCTGCGTGAGTGCAGCGCCCATCTTGGAACCGTGCTAGGCGGTTTCTTCCTCGGCAACCCGCAGTTGCAGTTCCCCATCGTCGCCCACGCCGACATCAACGTGACCACCGTTGATGAGACGGCCGAACAACAGATCCTCGGCCAGGGGCCGCTTGATCGACTCCTGTAACAAGCGCGCCATGGGTCTGGCCCCCATTTTAGGATCGTAGCCGTGCTCGGCCAGCCATGCGCGGGCCGGGCCATCCAACGTCAGGGTGACGTTCTTTGATTCGAGCTGTGTTTCCAGTTCGATGATGAACTTGTCGACCACGTGCAGGATGGTGTCCGGGGCCAGCGGCCGAAATTGCACGATGGCATCGAGCCGGTTGCGAAACTCCGGTGTAAAGGTTTTCCGTACCGCTTCCATTCCGTCGCTGCTGTGGTCCTGGGTGGTAAAGCCCATAGAGCTGCGATCCATCTCCGACGCGCCGGCATTGCTGGTCATCACCAGTACCACGTTGCGGAAGTCCGCCTTGCGGCCGTTGTTGTCGGTCAATGTGCCGTGGTCCATCACCTGCAGTAACAGGTTGAAGACATCGGGATGGGCTTTCTCGACCTCGTCCAGCAGCAATACCGCATGAGGTTGCTTGATGATCGCCTCGGTCAGCAGTCCACCCTGATCGAATCCGACATAGCCCGGCGGTGCACCTATCAATCTGGAAACCGTGTGGCGCTCCATGTACTCGGACATATCGAAGCGCACCAGGTCGATGCCCATGATCCGCGCCAATTGCCGCGTCACCTCGGTCTTGCCCACACCGGTGGGTCCGGTCAGCAGAAAAGAGCCGATCGGCTGCTGCTCGTTGCCCAACCCGGCTCTCGACAGCTTGATCGCGTTGCTGAGCATCGCGATCGCCGGGTCCTGTCCGTAGACCACCATTTTCAGGTCCCGTTCCAGGTTCTTCAGTACCTGTTTGTCGGAGGCCGAAACGGTTTTTGCCGGCACCCGGGCCATCTTGGAGATGATTGACTCGATATCTGTGACGCCGATGGTTTTCTTGCGTCGTGACGGCGGCAGCAGTTTCAGATTCGCACCGGCTTCGTCGATGACATCGATCGCCTTGTCCGGCAGGTAGCGATCATTCATGTAGCGGTCCGCGAGCTCCGCGGCGGCCCGCAGGGCCTTGGGGGAATAGCGAACCTCGTGATGTTCTTCGAAGCGACTCTTCAGGCCTCTCAAGATCAGCACGGTTTCCTCGACGCTGGGTTCGGGAACATCGATTTTCTGGAAACGTCGCGCCAGCGCGCGGTCTTTTTCGAAAATTCCGCGAAACTCCTGATAGGTGGTCGAGCCGATACACTTGAGATCGCCGTTCGCAAGCATCGGTTTGAGCAGATTGGAAGCATCCATGACGCCGCCGGACGCCGCGCCCGCTCCGATGATGGTATGAATCTCATCGATGAACAAAATGGCACGCGGCTCACGCTTGATCTGATTGAGCAATGACTTCAGGCGCTTTTCGAAATCACCACGGTATTTGGTGCCTGCCACCAGGGCGCCAAGGTCCAGGGCGTAAATGGTGGCGTCCGCGAGTACCTCCGGAACCTTGCCTTCGACGATCTGTTTGGCCAGTCCTTCGGCAATCGCGGTCTTCCCCACCCCTGCCTCGCCCACCAGCAACGGGTTGTTCTTGCGTCGCCTGCAGAGGATTTGCACAGTACGATCCACTTCCGCGCGACGCCCGATCAGCGGATCGATGAAGCCCTGCGACGCGCGCTGATTGAGGTTGCTGGCAAACTGCTCCAACGGTCGGTTGGATCCGTTCTCGGCCGCTTCTTCGTCGGGTGCGGGCTCGGCCCCCGGGTCCTGGGAATCATCCGGCACCTTGGAGATGCCGTGGGAAATATAGTTGACGACATCCAGCCGGGAAACACTCTGCTGCTTGAGCAGATATACCGAATGCGACTCCTGTTCGCCGAAAATCGCCACCAGCACGTTGGCGCCGGTGACCTCTTTGCGACCCGACGACTGTACATGCAGGACGGCCCGCTGGAGAACGCGTTGAAACCCCAGCGTGGGCTGGGTCTCACGGCTGTCGTTGCTGCCCAGCAGCGGCGTGTTCTCGGACAGGAAAGTGATCAGTGATTGCTTGAGCCGTTCCGGGTCGGCAGCGCAGGCCTTGAGGACTTCCAGCGCCGAGGGATTGTCCAGCAAAGACAGCAGCAGATGCTCGACGGTGAGGAACTCGTGCCGCTTCGCCCGGGCTTCCTTGAATGCCAGGTTGATGGACTGTTCCAGTTCCTTGCTCAGCATGACGATACCTCAGTGTACAGCGATACGGCTAGGAGTCTGTCCGGAAACAGACTGGCTCTACTGCGCACAAGCCTGGCTGACCGTATTCCCCGATCCTTTTCGCCAGGTAGCTCAACTATAGATGGCACAACCATTCGCCTCAAATGATCGACAATCCGGC
The DNA here is from genome assembly GCA_965371945.1 of uncultured Candidatus Competibacteraceae bacterium. GTDB lineage: Bacteria > Pseudomonadota > Gammaproteobacteria > Competibacterales > JAHEDQ01 > CBDVAK01. The sequence continues at coordinate 15,291 of CBDVAK010000025.1, read as the reverse complement.
CCAACCAGGCTGGTCCTCGCTACGATCGCTATTCTCGGACCGCCTCCCGGTGATCAGGCTTCTTCCAGGGTACACATCAAGGGGTGCTGTCTGTCTCTTGCGTAGAAGTTGACCTGCTCCGCCTTGGTCTCGGCGATCTCATGCGTGAAAACCCCGCAAACGCCTTTGCCCCTGGTGTGCACATGCAGCATGATCTGGGTCGCCTTCTCGCGTCCCATCCCGAAAAACTGCTCCAGAATGTGGACGACGAACTCCATGGGCGTGAAGTCATCGTTCAATAGTATGACCTTGAACATCGGCGGACGTTTCAGCTTCGGCTGCGCTTTTTCGGTGACCGCGCCGCCGCTGACGTCGTCGTGCCTGTGATCGCTATCCATGATTGTTAGTGACTCAACTGTTGTCCGCCGGACTGCAATACTTGCGCCGCTGCACCCGGTTCGACTCTATCGCAAATCTTAGGCGATTTCTGTCAACAAAGGTACCAGCGTGCTTATCTTTTCGCCCGTCTTCCGCGTTGCGACAGCCCTCACATAGCCTCAGCTTATTGAGCAGCTACCCGCCAATCGCCTCATATCAACTCGCGTCGGGCTGCACCGCCCCCAGCCCGGGGGGTGGCCAAAAAAAACCCGACCGGTCAGGGTGACCGGTCGGGCGGTGGTGGTGAGTTGGCCGGGGTCAGAGCTGGCCGGGGTCAGGCCTTCTCGAACTGCGCCTCTTCAGTCGATCCGCTCAGCGCGGTCAATGATGACGCACCGGCGGTGATGGTCCGGGTGACTGCATCGAAGTACCCGGTCCCCACCTCGCGTTGATGCTTGATCGCGGTGAACCCGTCCTCGACAGCGGCGAACTCCTTCTCCTGCAGTTCCACATAGGCCGCCATCTGGCGCTCCTTGTAGTCCTTGGCAAGGCTGAACATGCCGTAGTTGAGGGAATGGAAGCCCGCCAGTGTGATGAACTGAAACTTGTAGCCCATGGCGCCGAGTTCGCGCTGGAACTTGGCGATGGTGGCATCGTCGAGATTCTTGCGCCAGTTGAAGGAAGGCGAGCAGTTGTATGCCAGTAACTGTTCCGGGAAACGATCGTGGATCGCATCAGCGAACTCTTTCGCCTGTTCCAGCGAAGGCGTGCTGGTTTCGCACCAGAGCAGATCGCTGTAGGGCGCGTAGGACAGTGCGCGGTCGATGGCCTGATCGATACCGTTTCGAACCCTGAAAAAGCCCTCTACCGTACGCTCATTGCTGATGATGAAACGCCGATCCCGTTCGTCGGTATCGGAGGTCACCAGGTTGGCGGCATCGGCATCGGTGCGTGCGATCACCAGACTCGGGGTGCCCATGGTATCTGCCGCCAGTCGCGCGGCCACCAGTTTCTGGATCGCGTCCTGGGTCGGCACCAGTACCTTGCCGCCCATGTGGCCGCATTTCTTGGCCGAGGCCAGTTGATCCTCCCAGTGCACACCGGCGGCACCGGCCTCGATCATGGCCTTCATCAGTTCGAAGGCATTGAGGACGCCACCAAACCCGGCTTCGGCATCGGCGACAATGGGTTGGAAGAAGTCGATGCTGTCGTCACCCTCGGCATGGTACAGCTCATCCGCCCGTTTCAGCGTGTTGTTGATCTGCTGTACTACCGATGGCACCGAGTTGACCGGATACAGTGATTGGTCCGGGTACATCTGGTTGGCCAGATTGGCATCGCCGGCCACCTGCCAGCCTGACAGATAGATCGCTTTCAAACCGGCCTTGACCTGTTGCATGGCCATATTGCCGGTCAGCGCGCCCAGGGCATTCACGAAGGGTTCCTGGTGCAGGGACTTCCACAGTTTGGTGGCGCCGTTGCTGGCCAGCGTATGCTCTATATTGGCGGTGCCACGCAGTCTCACCACTTCTTCGGCCGTGTAAGGACGTTCCACGCCCTTCCACCGCGGGTTCTCCGCCCAATCCCTTTTCAGTTCGTCCACGCTCAAGTGCGGCATTCGTTACATACTCCTGTCAACAGATCACTCGATGTGCTGGTAGGCTACCAGGGTGAGAAAATCGACAAACTCCTCCCCGGTGCATAGGTCGTCCATGATGCTGGCCGCGAGCGGGTAGTTGCCCGTACCATAACGCTGTTCTCCGACCTCTTTGCGGATCTCGACCAGCTCCTGCGCAAGCACCTCGCGAAACAATTCCCGGGTGATGTTGCGCCCGTCCTCCAATACCCCTCCAGGGTGGCGAATCCACTGCCAGATCTGCGCACGAGAGATTTCCGCCGTGGCAGCGTCTTCCATCAGGTTGTAGAGCGGCACGCAGCCCAGGCCACCCAACCACGCTTCCAGATACTGCAGCCCGACACTGACATTGTTGCGCAGGCCGGTTTCCGTGATGGTGCCCTCCGGCACTGCGATCAGCTCAGCCGCATTCACCGACACATCCTTGCGCAAACGCCCCAGTTGGTTGGGGCCGTCCATGTATCGGTCGAAAACCTCCAGTGCTATTGGCACCAGACCCGGGTGAGCCACCCAGGTGCCGTCATGCCCGTCCGCGGCTTCCCGTTCCTTGTCAGCCCTGACCTTGGCCATGGCTGCCTCGTTGGCGCGGGCATCATCGCGTATGGGGATCTGCGCGGCCATCCCGCCCATCGCGAAGGCGCCCCGACGGTGACAGGTGCGTATCAACAGTTGTGAGTAGGCGCGCAGGAACGGAGCGGTCATGGTCACCTGGCCGCGATCCGGCAGGACAAACTCAGGCCTGGCATGGAAGGTTTTGATGAAACTGAAAATATAGTCCCAGCGACCACAGTTGAGTCCGACGATGTGATCACGCAGCTGGTAGAGGATCTCATCCATCTCGAAGACCGCGGGCAGCGTCTCGATGAGTACGGTCGCTTTGATCGTACCGATGGGCAGCCCCAGCTCTTGCTGTGCATGGCAGAACACGTCGTTCCAGAGCGCGGCTTCCAGGTGGCTCTCGAGCTTGGGCAGATAGAAGTACGGCCCGCTGCCTCGTTGCAGCGCCCGCGCCGCATTGTGGAACAGGAACAGTCCGAAATCGAACAGCGAACCGGATATCGCCAGGCCATCCACCGTCAGATGTTTTTCCGGCAGATGCCAGCCGCGGGGGCGGACCATCAACGTGGCGACGCGTTGGTTGAGCCGGTAGTGCTTGCCTTCGGGGGTGGTCAGTTCGATGCTGCCGTCCACGGCGTCCCGAAGGTTGACCTGGCCACGCAGTTGTCCGTCCCAGGTTGGTGTCGAGGAATCCTCGAAATCCGCCATGAACACCCTGGCGCCGGAATTGAGCGCGTTGATGACCATCTTGCGGTCCACCGGGCCGGTGATCTCGGTACGCCGGTCCAGCAGATCCTCCGGTATCCCGCGGATGCGCCAGTCGTCTTCCCGGATTGCCCTGGTTTCGGTCAGAAAAGCGGGGTTCTCACCGGCATTGATGCGTTGCTGGCGTTGCCGGCGCAGATCGAGCAGTTGCTGGCGCCGCACCTCGAACCGACGTGCCATACCGGCCAGAAATTCGAGTGCCTCGACGCTCAGTATCGTTTCGCAGCCGGGCGCGACCGGGGACAGAATCTCCACTCCTGGAACCGATTGTGCCGCCATCCCTGGTTTCTCCGTGACTGGACTTGTGCACTGCATTTCGCATTGTGAAATCACAACCCGCATTGCAGAAGTCGGCGCATCTTATGACGCTCTGCAACATTTGACAAGCGAACCATATCAATTATCAATATTGACGTTGTTAATGGAAACGCGGGTGAAATCCATGCCGTCGACGCTACCCAGGCACTACTACAAACAGAACCGCATGCAGCAACTACGGGGATTCTGCTATGCGGTACAGACCGGCAGCATTTCCAAGGCAGCCGAGCGTATGTTTCTCAGTCAGCCATCGGTATCGCTGCAGATTCAGGCGCTGGAGCGCGAAATGTCGGCAATGCTGTTCGAGCGCAGGGGACCGCGTATCCGGCTTACGCCGGAAGGTGAAACGCTCTATGAACTGGCATTGCCGCTGGTGGAAGGGGTGGACGGCCTGCGGCAGGCCTTCGCTGCCAGGAAGGGAGAGGTCAGCGATGGTGAACTCGACATCGCCGCGGGTGAGTCGACGATCCTCTATCTACTGCCGGAACTGATGCGCAGTTTCACCACCCGCTATCCCGGAATACGGGTCAGATTCCACAATGTGCCGGGGCGCCAGGGCTTGAAGTTGTTGCGAGACGATGTGGTGGACTTTGCGGTAGGCGCGATCGCGGAAGTACCCGACTACATCGAGTATCACCCGCTCTATTCCTTTGATGAAATGCTGATCACGCCACCGGATCACCCGCTGGCGAAGCAGCAACAGGTCGCGCTGGAGGATATCAGCGGCTACGGCTTCATTCTGCCACCACGCCATCTCAATACGCTCGACATGGTGACACTGGCTTTTCGCCAGCACGGTCTGGAGATCGACGTGCGTATCGAGGCGGGCGGATGGGAGGTGATCAAGAACTACGTACGTATGGGGCTCGGCATTTCCATCGTCAGCGGTGTTTGTCTGACCGGACAGGAGCAACTGGTGAGCCACAGCCTGGCGGAGTTTTTTCCACCGCGTAGCTACGGCGTGGTGATCCGAAAAGGCAAGTTCCTGTCCCCGCAGGCGCGACGTTTCATCGAATTCCTCGATCCCGAGCTGCTGGAGCGCTCCTGATCGGCGCACCGCAGCCCCGGTGTCGCGCCACCCCGCAGGCAAGCTCCGCGGAGGTTCGCTACTCGGATACCGCCGCGTCCTCTTCGTAAATCTTGTTGATACGCGCAGCCATGATGAAGTCGTTCTCGTGAAGACCGCCGATCTTGTGGGTATAGAAAATTACCTCGGCGTAGCCCCACCCGAAGGAAATATCGGGATGATGGCCGGCATTTTCCGCCTCGTGGCCAACCCAGCGAACAAAATCAAGCGCTTCAACAAAATTCTTGACCTTGAACATTCTAGAGATTCGGGAGGCATCCTCGGATAGCACCCAACCGGGCGCTTCCGCCAGCATTTGCTCCGCGTTCTCCCTGTCCATGGGCGGTTGTCCACCCTGGCAAGGCTCACAGGTTTTATCCGCCAGGCTCATCTTCGCTACTCCAGTCCTTTTTTGATCCGTCACCGATTTCCGGCAATCCGTCCGCAGCCCGTGATGCCCCCGCCCCGGCGTTACTACAGGCACAGTATTTTATCCAACACCAGCATTTTGCCTGTGACTGCCGCTCAGGTCACTACCCACCGCGAGGTAAATTGCGATCCGTCATTCGCCGAGCGCCTGTCACCACCGTATAGTAAACGACTCGACGGCGGCTGTCCCTTTTGCCTGCCTCACCTCCGGGAGACCATAATCATGCAAACTGCATTCGCCGCGCTCGCGGCGCTTATTGTAATCACACCGGCGAGTCTCGCCGCCAGCAGCGACCAGGATGAAGCGGTGGCGCAATACGTTCAGGAGAGCAGAGGCGCCGTCAAGGCCTTCGGGCCCCGACTCAAGGGTGAATTGCAGAAAGCCATGAAGTCCGGTGGACCAATCAACGCCCTTGAAGTCTGTAATCTGCAGGCCCCTGAGATCGCCGATGCAGTATCTGATGAACTGCAACTCAGCATCGGCCGCACCAGTCTGCGGGTGCGCAACCCTGACAATGCCCCCGACCCCTGGGAGTTGGCGGTTCTGGAGCGCTTCGAACAACGCAAGGCAGCCGGGGAAGATCCAGCCACCATGGAATACTCCGAAATCGTGGAAAATGCCGAAGGAACCCGCTTTCGCTACATGAAAGCCATCAAGACCGGGGAAGTCTGCCTGGCCTGCCACGGTAACGACATCAAACCCGAGGTCGTCACAAGTCTCGATCAACTCTACCCGCAGGATCAGGCCCGCGGCTTCGAACTTGGCGACATCCGCGGTGCGTTCACGGTGAGCCGCAAGGTCGATTGAGCTACCCAGAATAGCGGGCGAGGACGCACCCGGTCCGGGTGCGTCTGGTACAGTATGCACATGGATTTCCCGGTTCATCTGGCTGGTACCCGGCCGCGCGCGTCGGCGCCCCGCTGTCGTTCTATCCTGGCCGCCGGTCTGGCGGCATTGTTGGCGGCCTGTACTTCGAAACCCTCCCAGTTGCAGCCGGTGACCGCGAGTCCGGGGAGTTTTTCGGTCTGCAGTGGTTACGGTTGCCGTGACCAGACCAAGGTAGGGCTGGATGGCGCCGAGTGGCAGAGTGTCCGCGCCATCATGTCGCCACCCGCGGCAACACCCGAACTCGAGCGCGGGCGCATCAGCCTCGCGGTTGCGCGTCTGGAGACATTGGTCGGCGCTCGCACCGGCACGTCGGCGGATCTCGGTGGCACCTTCGAAGGTGCAGGCCGGGCCGGGCAGATGGACTGCATCGACGAAAGCAGCAATACGAGGGTCTATCTCAACCTGCTGTGGTCGCAGGATCTGCTGACCTGGCATCGGCCCTACGGCCTGGCCCACCGCGGCCTGCTGATCGACGGCAACTGGCCGCATACCACTGCGGTGATTGCAACCGTCGACGATGAGCAACGATACACGGTGGATTCCTGGTTCTACGACAATGGCGAGACGCCGGTGATCATTTCACTGGCGAGCTGGCAGGATGGCTGGTCGCCTTGACTGGAGCCAACCAGAATCCACTGGTCATCGTCGGCATGTCAGGCGGGGTCGATTCCTCGGTTGCGGCGCTGTTGCTACAGCAGCAGGGCTACCGGGTACAGGGCCTGTTCATGAAAAACTGGGAGGACGACGATACCGACCGGCATTGTGCCGCCGAGGAAGATGCCCGGGATGCCAAGCTGGTTTGCGAGGAGCTTGAGATCCCTCTGCACCGGGCCAATTTTTCGAAACAATACCGCGAACGTGTGTTCGCCGACTTCCTGGCTGAGTACCGCGCCGGGCGTACCCCCAACCCCGATGTTTTCTGCAACCAGGAGATCAAGTTCGGAGCTTTTCTGGACCATGCCCGGCGTCTGGGCGCGGATTGGATCGCCACCGGCCACTATGCCCGCACCCGTACCGCTGCTGACGATCGCAGGGAACTGCTGACCGGCGCCGATCCCGACAAGGATCAAAGCTATTTTCTGTATCGGCTCGACCAGGGCCAACTGGCTGGCGCGTTGTTCCCACTCGGGCAGCTACGCAAGACCGAAGTGCGCCGTATCGCAGAACGCAGTGGATTGCACAACTTCGATCGCAAGGACAGCACCGGTATCTGCTTTATCGGCGAACGCCGGTTTCGCGAGTTTCTGGGGCGCTATCTCGAACAGCGTTCGGGGCCGATACGCGATCCGGACGGCGAATTGCTCGGCGAACACACCGGTCTGTGTTTTTATACGCTCGGGCAGCGCCAGGGGCTCGGCATCGGTGGTACCGCCGGCAGCAGCGGTGCGCCCTGGTATGTTGCTGAAAAACGCACCGACAGCAACACGCTGATCGTCGTACAGGGCAGCGAGCACCCCCTGCTCTACCGCCACGTGGTGCACGCACTGCGGCCGCACTGGATCTCGGGGCGGCCGCCGCCGCCCCAAACCCGTCTCAGAGCCCGCCTCAGACATCGGCAGAGGCTGCAGGAATGCGTGCTCACCGCGGCGGACCAGGCGAGTTGCGAGGTGACATTTCCGTGTTGCCAACGGGCGGTAACGCCGGGACAGTCAGTGGTGCTGTACCAGGGTGAGACCTGCCTTGGCGGCGCCATCGTGGATTCGCCTGGATCCGGCGACCGGTGACGGCAACTCAGCCATGACTACAGACATCGTTATGCGCAACCGGGTGATTTCACTGGCGGGAATCTTCCAGGCGGTGACCCAGGTCGGCGCGGTGGCCCACAAAGGTCAGGCGGATAACGACACCGTTGATGCCTGTCTGCAAAGCCTGTTTTCCATCGATGCTGACAGTGTCGAACAGGTCTACCCTTCACTGGCTGCGCTGAAACCCGGATTGCAGGCGCTCAGCACTCGGCTGCAACACCCCGAGGACCCCGAAGCGACCCGCTACGCGGTGGCCTTGATGCATCACGCCGGCGTGCTGTTGAAACGCAGTGATCTCTCCGATCAGTTGCAGCAGGGTGTGCGTCATGCCGAGCAGCGCCTGCAACACTACCCGGCAAGCCATCCCAACATCGTGGCGGGGCTGGCAGACCTCTATACCAACACGATCAGCACGATATCGCCGCGCATCATGGTTCGTGGCGACCCCCGTTTCCTGTCCAGGCCGGAACTTGCCAATCTGGTGCGTGCGTTGCTGCTGGCCGGCCTGCGCTCGGCGGTGTTGTGGCGGCAGTGTGGTGGCAGTCGGTTGAATCTGCTGCTGGGCCGGCGCCAGCTGCTGGATGCCGCCACCCGGGTGCTGGCGGAAATCAGCACAGTCTGCTGAGTGACGGGCGGGCATTCTGGATAGATACAATGCTGCTTCGCACAATTTATTTTGTAACTTTTATTCAGAGAGTTGCAGATTCTTAGAAATGTGTTTTCTAACGCGAGCTCTATGCACTCCCGACGGAAACCGCTAGACTACCCGACCGATTCCCTGCCGGGACCGAAAACGCCACCTGCCCTGTTGCGGGCACAGGCCAGTCGGCATCGGCAATCATCCGCACACGGGGGTGGACCATGCTTGATTCCTATCGCCAGCACCAACAGGAGCGCGCTGCCGAGGGTATTCCAGCCAAGCCGCTGGATGCGGAGCAGACCGCGGCACTGGTCGAACTGCTGAAATCCCCCCCCCCGGGTGAGGACACCTTCCTGCTGGAACTGCTAAGCGAGCGGGTGCCGCCGGGCGTTGACCAGGCGGCCTATGTCAAGGCTGCATTTCTGGCTGACATCGCGGCCGGCAAGGCCCACAGTCCACTCATCGACCGCGTGGATGCGGTCCGACTGCTCGGCACCATGCTGGGTGGCTACAATATCCAGCCATTGATCCAGGCACTGGACGATACCGAACTGGCATCCGCGGCCGCTACCGCGCTGTCCGGCACGCTGTTGATGTTCGATGCCTTCCACGATGTTCAGGAAAAGGCCGAAGGTGGCAATCAGGCCGCGGCTCGGGTACTGCGCTCGTGGGCCGATGCCGAATGGTTCACCCGCCGCGCGCCATTGCCCGAGCAGATCACCCTCACGGTCTTCAAGGTCCCTGGCGAGACCAACACCGACGATTTGTCGCCAGCCCCCGATGCCTGGTCCCGGCCCGACATTCCCCTGCATGCCAATGCCATGCTGAAAATGCCCCGCCCGGGTGTCGACCAGCCACTGCAGACCATCGCTGAACTGAAGGAGAAGGGCCATCCCGTCGCCTATGTCGGGGATGTGGTGGGCACCGGGTCGTCGCGGAAATCGGCTACCAATTCAGTGCTCTGGCACATGGGTGATGACATCCCCCACATCCCCAACAAACGCGCCGGTGGTTATGTGCTGGGCAGCAGCATCGCACCGATTTTCTTCAATACTCTGGAAGATGCCGGCGCCCTGCCAATCGAATGTGACGTCACCGCCCTGAACACCGGCGACGTGATCGATGTGTTTCCCTACCAGGGGGTGATTCGGCGTGCTGGTTCGGATGAGGAGATCAGCCGCTTCGAACTGCGCAGCGCAGTACTGCTCGACGAAGTACAGGCCGGGGGACGCATCCCGCTGATCATTGGCCGCGGTCTCACCGAACGGGCCCGGCAGGCGCTGGGTATGGATGGCGGCGATCTGTTTCGGCGTCCCGAACCGGCCCGGGAGAGCGAACGCGGCTATACCCTTGCCCAGAAGATGGTCGGACGCGCCTGCGGCGTGGAAGGCGTGCGGCCGGGCACCTACTGCGAACCGGCAATGACCACGGTGGGCTCGCAGGACACTACCGGTCCGATGACTCGCGACGAACTCAAGGATCTCGCCTGCCTGGGCTTTTCCGCCGACCTGGTGATGCAGTCCTTTTGCCACACCGCGGCCTATCCGAAACCGGTGGATGTCGAGACCCATCACAGCCTGCCGGACTTCATTTCATCCCGTGGCGGCGTGTCGCTGCGCCCGGGAGACGGCATCATCCATTCCTGGCTGAACCGCATGCTGCTGCCCGACACGGTGGGGACCGGTGGTGATTCCCACACCCGCTTTCCGCTGGGCATCTCGTTTCCTGCCGGTTCGGGGCTGGTGGCCTTCGCCGCCGCCACCGGGGTCATGCCCCTGGACATGCCGGAGTCGGTGCTGGTGCGTTTCCACGGTGACATGCAACCGGGCATCACCCTGCGGGATCTGGTCAATGCCATTCCCTACGCAGCCATACAGCGTGGTCTGTTGACGGTCGCCAAGGAAGGCAAGAAAAATATCTTCTCGGGACGCATCCTGGAGATCGAAGGGCTGCCCGATCTCAAGATCGAGCAGGCCTTCGAATTGTCGGACGCTTCCGCGGAACGATCCGCGGCCGGTTGCACGGTACGCCTGGACCAAGCCCCGGTGATCGAGTATCTGAATTCGAACGTGACCCTGCTGAAATGGATGGTGGCCAACGGATACCAGGAAGCGCGCACCGTCCAGCGGCGTATCGAGGCTATGGAAGCCTGGCTGGCGAACCCCGAATTGCTGCAACCGGATGCCAACGCGGAATACGCGGAGGTCATCGATATCGATCTGGCCGACATCACCGAACCGCTGCTCGCTTGCCCCAACGATCCCGATGACGTGCGGCCTTTGTCCGCGGTTGCCGGCAACCCGGTGGACGAAGTATTTATCGGTTCGTGCATGACCAACATCGGCCACTACCGGGCTGCGGGCAAGGTGCTGGAGTCTGTCCACGATCTACCGACACGGCTGTGGATCGCGCCGCCGACCCGGATGGACCAGCATCAGTTGACCGAAGAGGGTTACTACGCGGTATTCGGTCGCGCCGGCGCCCGTACCGAGATGCCGGGTTGCTCGCTGTGCATGGGTAACCAGGCCCGCGTGAGGGACAATGCCAAGGTGGTTTCGACCTCGACCCGCAACTTTCCCAACCGGCTCGGTACCGGCGCGGAGGTCTATCTGGCCTCGGCCGAACTGGCGGCGGTCAGCGCCATACTCGGTCGCATCCCCAACCTGGAAGAATACATGAGCTATATGGAGAAACTGAGCGCCAGTGCCGGTGATATCTACCGCTATATGAATTTCGACCAGATCGCCGAATATCAGCACAGTGCGGAAAAATATATACCGATCGCCGCGGCCTGAGACGGGCGAGAAGATAAGCACGCTGATAACCTTGTTGACAGAAATCGCTTTAGTCCGGGGGACAGCAGTATGAGCACTGACAGTCTGGGCACCCGCAGCCTGATGACCCATGCGGGCGAGCAATTCCATCTGGCCAGCCTTGCCCGGCTGCACGACCGACGCGATCTGTCCCGACTGCCGTTCTCGCTGCGCATACTGCTGGAAAACCTGCTGCGCCATGAAGATGGCGAACAGGTGACGGTCGGCGATATCGAGGCGCTGGTGGCATGGGACGGTCGCCACCAGCCCAGGGAACTCGCTTTTACACCGGCGCGCGTGCTGTTGCAGGATTTCACCGGCGTGCCGGCCGTGGTTGATCTGGCCGCCATGCGTGATGCAGTCGCCGATCTGGGCGGCTCGCCGATGGCCATCAACCCGCAGGTTCCGGTGGAGCTGGTCATCGACCATTCGGTTCAGGTCGACAACTATGCGCGCATGGATGCGCTGGATCTCAATATCCGTATCGAGTTCGCACGCAACCGGGAACGCTATGCGTTCCTACGTTGGGGCCAGGAAGCACTGGAGAACTTCCGTGTGGTGCCGCCGGGTACCGGTATCGTGCACCAGGTGAACCTGGAATATCTGGCGCGCGTGGTCTGTCGCCAGACCGGCCGTGACGGCAACTGGCTGGTTGCGGATACCTTGGTGGGAACCGATTCCCACACCACCATGATTAACGGCCTGGGAGTGCTGGGCTGGGGCGTGGGAGGGATCGAGGCGGAGGCGGCGATGCTCGGCCAGCCGCTGAGCATGTTGTTGCCGGACGTTATCGGCGTGCGTATGCATGGCCGATTGCCGAGCCGGGTGACCGCCACGGATCTGGTGCTGAGCGTGACCGAGCGTCTGCGGGCGCGCGGCGTAGTCGGTTGTTTCGTGGAGTTCTTCGGCAGCGGGCTCGACCATCTGTCGCTCGCCGATCGCGCCACCATTGCCAACATGGCGCCGGAATATGGCGCCACCTGCGGGTTCTTTCCGATCGACCAGGAAACCCTGCGCTATCTGCGTCTCTCGGGCCGTGATGAAGACGAAGTTGCACTGATCGAAAAGTTTGCACATGAACAGATGATGTTTCGAACCACGGAAACCGCGGAGCCGACCTACAGCGATGTGGTGGAGATCGATCTGGGCGGGATCGTGCCCAGTATCGCCGGCCCCAGCCGGCCGCAGGATCGTATCCCGCTCAGCGAAGCAAAGCATCAGGTCGAGCGCGCGTTACACGAGCGTATCGCGGCCCGATCGTCTGGTGGACGCGACGGCGCGGGGCTGGAGCGGTTCATGGACGAAGGGGGCGATACCGCCATCGCCGGTGAGGAGTCCGCGCATGTGGGCGCGGTGGAAGTCGACTTCGAGGGCGACCGCTTTCTGTTACGCGACGGCGCGGTGGTGATCGCCGCCATTACCTCTTGCACCAATACCTCCAACCCCGCGGTCATGGTGGCCGCCGGGTTGCTGGCCCGCAAGGCCAGGCAACGGGGACTGCGCCGCGCCCCCTGGGTCAAGACCAGCCTGGCTCCGGGCTCGCAGGTGGTCAGCGCCTATCTCCGCGACGCCGGTCTGCTGGAAGACCTGGAAGCGCTCGGTTTTCACCTGGTGGGCTACGGATGCACGACCTGTATCGGCAACTCCGGACCCCTGGCGGCGCCGATACACGAGGCGATCGATGCTGCCGAACTGATCACCGCGGCGGTGCTTTCCGGCAATCGCAATTTCGAAGGCAGAATCCACCCCCAGGTACAGCTCAACTTCCTGGCTTCTCCTCCGCTGGTAGTCGCCTATGCCTTGGCCGGTACAGCGAGTCTGGACACCGAGCGCGACCCGCTCGGCAGTGATGCATCTGGCCATCCGGTGTTTCTGCGCGATATCTGGCCTTCCAAACAAGAGATCGAGGCCGTGATCAGTGCACACATCGGTCCTCATTTGTTCCGGGAGCGCTATGCGAATGCTTTCGACGGCGACCGGGAATGGCGTGAGCTGAGCGCCCACGGCAGCACACGGTATGAGTGGGATCCAGACTCGAGCTATATCCGCAAACCCCCCTATTTCGACGGCATGAGCCTCGAACCGGAGCCGGTACAGGGTTTTGAGGACGCCCGCGTACTGGTGCTGCTGGGAGACAGCATCACCACCGACCATATCTCGCCCGCGGGGGCGATCGCCCTGGACAGCCCGGCGGGTGGTTTCCTGCGCGAGCAGGGTGTGGCGGCATCCGATTTCAATTCCTACGGCTCGCGCCGGGGCAACCACGAGGTCATGTTGCGAGGCACTTTTGCCAATATTCGCCTGCGCAACCAGCTGGCGCCGGGCACCGAAGGCGGCTGGACCCGCCATCAGCCCTCTGGCGCCCAGCTCAGTATCTACGACGCGGCCATGCGCTATCGCGATCACGGCGTGCCATTGCTGGTGATCGCCGGTGAGGAATACGGCACCGGTTCTTCGCGAGACTGGGCCGCGAAAGGGACACGTCTGCTCGGCGTCAAGGCAGTGCTGGCCAGCAGCTTCGAACGAATCCACCGTTCCAACCTGGTGGGCATGGGAGTGTTGCCGTTGCAGTTCATGCCCGATCAGAGCGCCGCAACACTGCAACTGACCGGTCGCGAGCGCTATGCCCTTCCCGAGTTGCTCTATGGTGCTGAAACCGCACAGCTACGGATTCACTGTGAAGACACCGGCACGGACCGCGAACTGACCGTCAAGGTGCGCATCGATACCCCCACCGAATGGCTCTACTACCAACACGGCGGCATACTGCCCTATATGGTTCGCAACCTGGTTCAGCGCGTGGATTGAAACGGAGATTCGCATTTGCCTCGCAACACCATCGACCCTGCCGCCGAGCTGCGCAGGGACCTTGTTTTCTCGGACACCCTGCGAGGCGTGGCGCTGACGTTTCACAGTACCTGGGGATTGTTCTCCCCCAGGGCGATCGATGAGGGCAGCCGTCTGCTGCTCGACCATGTGCAGGTTCGCGCTGACGATGATTGTCTGGATCTCGGCAGTGGCTATGGACCACTGGGTTTGACGCTCGCCAGGCTGGCCCCACAAGGGCGCACGCTGCTGGTGGACAAGGACTTCGTGGCGGTGGAGTACAGCCGCCGCAACGCTGAATTGAACGGTATCGACAACGCCGAGGCGCGACTCAGCAACGGTTTCAGTGAAATCGGATCACAACGCTTCGATCTGGTGGTTTCCAACCTGCCCGCCAAGACCGGCAAGGAACTGCTGTATCTGTATTTCTACGACACCCTGGCGCGATTGAAGCCGGGTGGGCGTTGCTATGTGGTCACCATCACCGGCTTGCGTCGATTCGTGGAGCGCGCATTCAAGGAGGTGTTTGGTAATTACCGCAAGGTCAAACAGGGTCGCAACTACACGGTTGCCCTGGCCACCCGACCACAGCCAACCGATGCCGTGGAGCAGCCATGAGCGGTCAATCGTTGGTGACTCTGCTGCACAGTGACGAGCCACCACCCTTCGAAGTGGTCAATAGCGAGGGCCGGGCACCGTTTCTGCTCATCTCCGACCATTCCAGTGCAAGAATTCCGCGGCGCCTGGAGTTGCTGGGGCTGACCGATGTCGAACTGCAGCGGCATGTTGCCTATGACATCGGCGCGGAGACCGTGGCCAGACGTATCTCGGAACTGTGCGATGCTCCCCTGGTCATGTCCCGCTACTCGCGACTGGTCATCGACCCCAACCGCCGCCCCGGCAGCGAATCCTCGATTCCGCTGGCCAGCGAGGACGTCATCGTCCCCGGCAACCACGATTTGACACCCGCCCAGATCGAACAGCGTGAACAGGAGCTGTTCTTCCCCTACCATCAGGCGATCAACTGTCAGTTACAGACGTTCGAGGATCGGGGCCAGGTGCCTGGTTTGGTTTCCATCCACAGCTTCACTCCGGCGTTCCTGGGTTTTGAACGGCCCTGGCATGTCGGCGTACTCTGGCACCGGGATCCGCGCTTTCCACGTCTGTTGCTGGCCAGGTTCGCCGCCGAGGATGGACTGGTGGTGGGTGACAACGAGCCCTATTCGGCGCGTAACCCGGAAGGTTACAG
>CBDVAK010000024.1:0-21145 GCA_965371945.1 uncultured Candidatus Competibacteraceae bacterium | reverse complement strand
GGGTATACCTGCGCCAGCTTCGTCATGCGGTCGCTGCGCGGCAAGCAGAGGGCGGTTACAGCGTGGGGCGGGGTAACTCGGCGCGGGCGCTGGTGAGTTTCTTCTCGGCGGTGCGCACCGCACGTTCCAGATAGGCCCCATAGAAATCGAGGCTGCCCATGCCTACCAAGGGCTCGGCCAGCGCCTGGCCGAGAGGTCCCATGACGACGACAGTGGGTGTAAAGCGAACCCCGTAACGGTCGGCTATCTCTCGTCCCGGCAGCGGTGAGCCCGAAAAATCGCGTACCAGTTCGCCGCCGTCGATACGGAGATTGCGTATGACCACTCGCCCCCGATACTCGCCGCTGCGGAGCAAAGGCACAAAATGCTCGGCCTCAAGCCGTTGGCAATAGGGGCAGAAATCAGCCGAGAACATCACCACGATGGGGAGACCCAGGCGCGCGTCCTGCTGCAGGTCGGTGGCGGCCGGCATGCGACCGTTGTCATCTGAATCAGCAACTGCAGCGGCTGCCGGCAACAGCAACAATGCAATAACCCCTAAACGACGAACAGCCAACATTGGGGGTACCCTTGTGTCCAACTTAATCGCGACCAGCCGCGGCGCGCTAGATTACCATGCGATAGAGGTACTTGCATCTTCAGCCCTGCTGCAGATCAGCAGCGGATGACAGATTGGCGCCCTTCAAGTTACAGTCCAGTTATACTCGCGTGCCGCGGGTACAGTGCCGTGCCAGGCCGTCGACAGTGTTCTCATCACGGTGTGAACGGTGGCGGCCACGCTGGCAGGGTGGCCCGGAGTCAGCCAGGGGTTCCGTAGTGCACCGCTTCGAAATCGATCTCGATCTGTTGCCCCTTTTCGCGTTTCGCGGATGATGGACCGTCCGCTGAGAATCGCCACTCGCAAGAGCCCTTTGGCGATGTGGCAGGCTGAGCATATCGCCGCGCGCTTGCGGTCAGCGCATCCCGGGTTGCAGGTGGAGCTGGTGGCCATGAGCACCCAGGGTGACCGCATTCTCGACAGCCCGCTGGCCAAGATTGGTGGCAAGGGATTGTTTGTCAAGGAGCTGGAGCAGGGCATTCTCGAGGGACGGGCCGATATTGCGGTGCATTCCATGAAGGATGTACCGGTGGCACTGCCCGACGGCTTGCACCTGCCGGTGATCGAAGCCCGCCACGATCCGCACGACGCTCTGGTGGCAAATCGATACACCGACCTCGGTCAATTGCCGGACGCCGCGGTGGTCGGCAGTTCCAGTCTGCGCCGCCAGTGCCAGTTGCTGGCACGCTACCCCCGGCTGCGGGTGGAAAGCCTGCGTGGCAACGTCAATACCCGGCTCGCGAAGCTGGACCGCGGTGACTACGATGCCATCATCCTGGCCGCGTCCGGGTTGCAGCGTCTCGGGCTGGGCAATCGCATCGCGGCCGTGCTCGGTCCGGAACAGAGTCTGCCGGCCATCGGTCAGGGTGCGTTGGGCATCGAGTGTCGGCTGGACGATGCTGAAATCAACGACCTGGTAGCCGTACTTGACGACCCGGACACCCACTTGACCGTATCCATCGAGCGCGCCTTCAACCGGCGCCTGGGAGGCGGCTGTCAGGTGCCGATCGCGGGCTTTGCCGAGTTGACGTCAGATGGCTTGCGGATTCGTGGCTTGGTGGGTCACCCTAGCGGCTCTCCCGTTTACTATGGAGAACGGCAGTCGAGTCCCGCCGAGGGGCTGGCCAGTGCGGAGTCGTTGGCCGATGAGTTGCTCGCTCAGGGTGCGGACCGGGTTCTGCGCGAATTGTCCCTGCCGGACCAGCCATGATGGCGTGATGGCGACTCGGGAGGTGACCGATGGTCCGTTGAACGGGCTCGGTGTGCTGGTCACCCGGCCTGCCGGAAGGGCCGGGGGACTGTGCACGCTGATCGAACAGGCCGGCGGTGAGGGATACCGGTTTCCGGTGTTGGAGATCGTGGAGCCAGCGAATCCGGCGGCTGTCACGGCGGCATTCAGGGGTATGCGAAGATATGATCTGGTGATCTTCGTCAGTCCCAGTGCTGCGGAGATGGCGGCCCGCCTGTGGTCCTCCTCCGACTGGACAGAGCATGGCCGGGTCGCGGTCGCGGTAGGGGCCGGCACCGCGAAGGCGCTGGCTCATGCAGGTATCGCTGAAGTTCTGGTGGGGCCGCCACCTTTCAGCAGCGCGGCACTGCTGGGTATCGATGAGATGCAGTCGGTGGCCGGCAAGCGCATACTGATAGTGCGCGGCCAGACCGGCGGTGTCGAACTCGGAGAGCGGCTGCGGGAGCGCGGGGCCGGAGTCAGGTATCTGCAGAGCTATCGTCGGCGGATACCGGACGTGGACCCCGCGCCGGTGCTGAAGATCTGGGGGCAGGGACGGATCCATGCGGTGGTTGTGACCAGCCGGGAAAGCCTGCGCAATCTGCTCACCATAACCGGCGATCGTGGGCGGTGTTACCTGCGTACCACGGCACTGGTGGTGAACAGTGCCGCGAGTGGCGTGTTGGCTCGGGAACTGGGGGTCGGGGCGCCGTTACGGGTGGCCGCCGTGGCAAGTGACCATGCCATAGTGGATACTCTGATAGAGGTTTGGAATGATGCCGGCAGACAACGGCTGATCGCCGATAGAGGATTGTGATGACCGAAAAACAGCGCAAACAAACCAGTGGTCGAAAGTCTGTGGTCACGGCCGAAGGGGCCGTTGCCCACCAGAAAGAGGGTGGCGCCGGCGGTGGCTCCACCGGTGGTGGGTCACGGGGTGGCGGCAACGCTTTGGCCGTGGTCGCACTGTTGGTGGCATTGGCGACGGCGGGTGGTGCCGGATACCTGTGGGTTCAGACCCAGGCTGCAAAACGCCAGGCCGGCTCGGACACCAGACTGCAGACCGTGGTGGAACAAAGTACTGCCAATACCGGCCGCATCGGTGAGCTGACCTCGAGTCTGAGTGCCGCCAACACCGAGCTGACGACGGTGAAGGAGCAGTTGGCGGCCGGGCTCGAAAAGCAGAAGCAGCTTCAACAGGAAGCCTCCCAGGGAGCACAGGCCGGACTCAGCCTGCTGGACCAGGAGGTCGAAGGCAAGCTGTCCAAGCAAACCCGGGCGCAGCAGGCGGCATTGGAAGCGGCGCAGAATGAAATCGGCATGCTGCGCAATGAACTGGCTGCCACCCGCAAGGAACTGGACGGCCAGCTCAAAGCCGAAGTCGAGAAAATGAGCGCTCGGCTGGAGACCTTGCAACTGGCTCAACGGGGCTTGAACCAGTCTCTGGACGTGGTCAGGGAAACGGTGGCGAGCGGTGGTGACAAGAATGCCTGGACCCTGTCGGAAGTCGACTATCTGTTACAGATCGCTGACCACCGGCTGCAATTTCAGGAAGACGTCAACGGTGCACTTGCCGCATTGATACTGGCCAGGCAACGTCTGGAAAGTGTCGGTGAACTGCCCTTCGCGTCGGTGCAGAGCATGATTGCCGAAGAGATTGCGGCGCTCAAGGGAGTCAGCTTGCTGGATCGCAGCGCCTTGGCGCAGCGTCTCGGTGAGTTGGCCAGGACGGCCAGTGAGCTGCCGATTCGTAACGAGGCCAGAACCGCGGCGATGCGCGCCAAGGCCAAGGCTGATCGAGAGGCCATGGGCGTCGAGGTCGACACCAGTGTCGATGGCTGGTGGCAGGATGCGGCGGAAGGCGCCTGGAGCGAACTCAAGAAACTGGTGGTTGTGCGCAACGAGAGGCGCACCGGAGCACCGTTGATTGCACCCGAGGAAGAGTATTTTCTGGCCCAGAATGTGCGCCTTAAGCTCGAAATCGCACGGCTTGCGGTGATGATGGACGATGGCGCGGTCTATCAGGACAGCCTGGCCATGGCGAGCAGCTGGCTGGAGACCTATTTCGATCCAGCCGATGACGACGTCATTGATACATTGAAGCAGATCAAAGCGCTGCAACAGGTACAGTTGCATCCGTATCTGCCCGACATCTCCCGCTCGTTGAAGACATTTCGCGACGTCATGGAAGAGCGCAAGCCATTGCGGACCCTGCCTGACTCCTCAACCACCGGGTTTGACCCGCAAAGCACGGAAGAAGCGGTGGCCACGGGGGACAAGACATGAAGATGCTGGTGTGGCTGGTGGTCGCCTTGTTCGCTTCGGCCGGCATCGCCCTGCTGGTAAAGGAGGATCCGGGCTACGTCTTGATCACCGTCGGGCAGTGGACGGTGGAAAGCACCGTCGCGGTGTTGGTAGTCGCGCTGATCGTCGCCTTCGTGGTGCTTTACAAATTGGTACGCTGGTTGTCGGCCGCCCTGGACATGCCGAAAGCTGTGCGCAAGGCCAACGAGCGTCACCGCGAGCGCAAGGCCCACCGTCTGCTGGCGCTGGGGAGTTCGCAACTGGCCGAAGGGCGCTGGCAGCAGGCCGAAAGAACCTTGGCCAACGCTGCCAAGAGCGACAATCAGGTGCCACAACTCGGCTATCTGGCTGCTGCCAGGGCGGCGCAACAGAAAGGAGATTCGGCCAGACGTGATTACTATCTGCGCTGTGCCGGCAGCAACCAGCCCGATGCGGCAATGGTGGTGTCGTTGACACAGGCGGAACTGCTGGTTGAGCAGGGGCAGGTCCGCGAGGCCACCGCGGTGCTGGATCGCTTGCGTCAACAGAACCCGAAACATCCGCAGGTCCTCAGAAAGCTGATGACGTGCTATGAGTCGGTTAGTGACTGGCAGAACCTGTGGACACTACTCCCCGATATCCGCAATCGGAAAGTGCTGGAAGGGGACCAGTTCACCAGCTTCGAAGCCCGCGTGTACCGTGAATTGCTGGCGACCAGAGCCAAGGAGAAATCACCGCAACCTCTGCGCGAGTTGTGGAAGGGCATGCCGCGATATCTGCGCGAGCAACCCGATCTGCTGGTGGATTATGCCGGCTATCTGGAGGCCCACGGGGCGGCGGATGAGTCGGAGAAGCTGATCCGCAGAGCCCTGGATCGGAAGTGGGATTCTCGTTTGCTGTTGGCCTATGGTGAGTTGTCGCGCTGCGATCCGGAGTTGCAGTTGCGGCACGCCGAAGCGCTACTACGCAGTCACCAGGATGATCCGGATTTGCTCCTCAGCCTGGGGCGTATTGCCCGACGCAACCACCATTGGCAGAAAGCTCGCGGCTACTACGAGGCCAGCATTGCCGCCAAACCAGGTTCGGATGCTTACCAGGAACTGGGCAGTCTGCTTGATCAGCTCGACGAGCCGGATCGGGCCCGCGACTGCTATCGAAACGGCTTGCAACTGTTGACCGGTCGCGAGCTTGGCAGCGCCTCGACAGTGCTGGTACCGGCCGCAGTGGAACCGGTGGCGCCGGTCGAGCGCGTGGTGGAAGCCGACGGCGATGCGAAGACTGTGCACAGTGCCGCCTGACTCCCCCTATGGTATGGGCGGTCAGTGTTCGGCGATGGCATTCAGGGTGTCGGCCGAATACTCGAAAGCGTCGAAATAGAGCTGTCGGTCGGGCAATCGGCACTCACCGAACGCCTGGCGGGCGGCATCCACCATCGCCGGTGGACCGCTCATGTAGACATCATGGCCGGACAGATCCGGGTAATCGGCACAGACGGCCTGGTGAACCAGGCCGTGACGAATCCCCGGGGCCTGATCATCCGTACAGTCGGAAAGTACCGGCGTGTAATCTATGCGCGGGTGCCGCGCGGCCCAGTCTCGCGCCAGCCGGTCGAGGTAGAGGTCCGCTTCGGCGCGTGCTCCCCAATAGAGATGGATGGAGCGCGGGTCATCCACATACAGCGCATGTTCGATCATGCTTTTCAACGGCGCGAAGCCGGTACCGCCTGCCATCATGATCAGCGGCCGGTCCTCGTCCTCACGGAGATAGAAGCCTCCCATAGGCCCTTCGAATCGAAGGATGGCTCTGGGCTTCATGTCGCCGAAGACCTGGTCGGTAAACCGCCCGCCCGGGACATGGCGAACGTGCAGTTCCAGGAACTCGTCCGCGTGCGGCGGGTTGGCCAGTGAGAATCCGCGTCGGCGACCGTCACGTAGAATCATGTCGATGTATTGGCCGGCCAGAAACTGCAGCCGTTCGGTGGCTGGCAGTTGCAACTGCAGCCGCATGACATCGTCGGCCAACTTTTCCATGGCCGCCACTCGGCAGGGCAGCAGCTTGACCACGATATCCCGGGCGGCGCCCACTTCGCGGATTTCCAGCACCAGGTCCTCGCAGGCACGTGCCTGGCACAGCAACACCCTGCCGCTCGCGGCTTCCGCTTCGCCAAGAGCGGGTGGCAACGGACCGCCGTAGTCGATCGTGCCCGATAGCAGTCGGGCGGCGCAGGACCCGCAGGCACCATCGCGACAGCCATAGGGCAAGGCGATGCCCTCCCGCAGTCCGGCCTCAAGGACGACTTCGTCCGCCGCGGTTCGGAATTGATGACCGCTGGGTTGCACGGTTACCTTGTAAGACATGCTTGGTTGCTCGATGAGTTGCGGATGGCCGCGATTCTCACCGATTTCCAGGCTCGAAAAAACCCGACTACGATCACCGGATTGATCGCGGCCCGCGAAACTTTCCAAACCCCGGGGCGTTGGCGGTCGTGACGTGGGTGTGGGTGGCGATGCACCACGCTCATGGCGGTCAGTCCCGCGCTGCCTGCCCCGATGATGGCGATTTCCACCTTGCGTTCCAATGCCATGCTTCCGCTATGACCCGTCAACTGTTGGCGGGTCGTTGTCCAGTCCGAGCTGCGACCAGATCGCATCGATGCGCGCGATCACGTCCGCGTCCATGCGAATCGGTCGTCCCCACTCGCGTGTTGTTTCGCCCGCCAGTTTGTTGGTGGCGTCGAATCCCATCTTGGAGCCGAGGCCCGATACCGGCGAGGCAAAATCCAGGTAGTCGATCGGCGTGTGCTCGATAATTGTGGTGTCGCGGGCCGGGTCCATACGGGTGCTCATCGCCCAAATCACGTCCTGCCAGTCGCGGGCGTTGATGTCGTCATCCACCACGATCACGAACTTCGTATACATGAACTGGCGCAGGAACGACCACACTCCCATCATCACGCGTTTGGCATGCCCGGGGTATTCCTTGCGCATCGAAACGACCGCTACCCGATATGAACAGCCCTCCGGGGGAAGATAGAAGTCACGGATCTCGGGAAACTGCTTTTGCAGTATCGGCACGAAGACCTCGTTGAGCGCCACACCCAGCATGGCGGGTTCATCGGGTGGACGACCGGTGTAGGTACTGTGATAGATGGGATCATGGCGATGACAGATACGCTCGATCGTGAACACCGGGAAATTCTCGATTTCGTTGTAGTAGCCGGTATGGTCACCGAACGGGCCCTCAGGCGCGGTCTCGCCGGGATGGATGTGGCCTTCCAGGACGAACTCCGACCAGGCCGGAATCTGCAGATCGACACCGATGCAGTTCGCTATTTCGGTTTTCGCGCCCCGCAGCAGGCCCGCGAAAGCGTATTCGGAAAGGTTGTCCGGCACCGGAGTCACCGCGCCCAGCGTAGTGGCCGGGTCGGCGCCCAGCGCCACCGCCACCGGAAACGGCTGGTCAGGGTGTGCCTGCTGCCAGTCACGCAGATCGAGGGCACCGCCACGGTGTGCCAGCCAACGCATGATGACTTTGTTGCGCGAGATCACCTGCTGGCGGTAGATGCCGAGGTTTTGCCGGCTTTTGCGCGGTCCCCGCGTCACCACCAGCCCCCAGGTGATCAGAGGCCCGGCATCTTCCGGCCAACAGGTCTGTACCGGCAGCATGCCGAGGTCCACCGCATCGCCTTCCAACACCACCTGCTGACAGGCCGGATGGCGTATCTTGCGCGGCGACATGTCCAGAACCTTGCGATAGGCAGGCATGCTCTGCCACGCCTCTCTGAGGCTCTTGGGTGGCTCGGGCTCCTTGAGGAAGGCCAGTAGCCGCCCCACCTCACGCAGTGCCTCGACATTGTCCTGACCCATGCCCAGGGCCACCCGGCGGGTGGTGCCAAACAAATTGGCCAGCACCGGAATCCGGGAGCCGCGGGGGTGTTCGAAAATGATGGCCGGGCCGCCCGCAAGCAGGGTGCGGCGGCAAATTTCGGTGATCTCCAGTCTGGGATCGATCTCGTGGCTGACCCGGCGCAGTTCGCCCCCGGCCTCGAGCGCGGCCATGAACTCGCGCAGATCACGGTATTTCATTGCATTCTTTCCTGGACCGCGGTGCTGTGGTCGAACGATGCCGGAGCCCCTTGTGCGGGGGGTTCGCGGTGCCATCAGGAGATAGCCGGAAACAAACCACCCGATTGCGCAGGGGCTTTCGCCCGTCTTCGAAGCGCGACAGCAAGAGCATAGCAGGGCTACGTGAGGGCTGCCGCAACGTGGAAGACGGGCGAAAAGACAGGCAGGTGGGTGGTTTTGTTGACAGAAATCACCTTAGACTGCGGCGGTCAGCACAATGCCAGTACCGTGGAGGAAACGATGGCCACCAGCAATGGGAACAACGGCGCTGCCCTTACCCAGGAGCATATGGATGCTCTGTGGATGCCGTTTACGGCCAATCGGCAATTCAAGGCGCAACCGCGTCTGCTGGTGGCATCGAAAGGCATGCACTACACCAGCCACGATGGTCGCTCCATACTCGACGGTACCGCCGGCCTGTGGTGCGTCAACGCTGGCCACAATCGCAGCAGCATCGTCGCTGCGTTGCAGGCGCAGGTCGAAACCCTGGATTACGCGCCTGGTTTTCAAATGGGCCACCCGGGCGCGTTCGAGCTCGCCAACCGGGTCAAGGAACTGGCACCGGGCGATCTCAACCACGTATTCTTTACCAACTCCGGTTCGGAATCGGTGGATACGGCGCTCAAGATCGCGTTGGCTTATCACCGTATTCGTGGCGAGGGCACGCGCCAGCGGCTGATCGGTCGCGAGCGCGGTTACCACGGCGTTGGCTTCGGTGGCATCTCGGTCGGCGGCATGGTCAACAATCGCAAGTTCTTCGGTGGCCTGCTGACCGGTGTCGACCACCTGCCCCACACCCATCACCTCGAGCACAACGCCTATACACGTGGCATTCCGGAGTGGGGTGCGCAGTTGGCGGACAATCTCGAGGACATCGTCGCGCTCCACGATGCTTCCAATATCGCCGCGGTCATCGTCGAGCCGCTGGCGGGGTCCGCAGGTGTGTTGCTGCCACCCAAGGGTTATTTGCAGCGTTTGCGGGAGATCTGCACCCGGCACGGGATTCTGCTCATATTCGACGAGGTCATTACCGGCTTCGGTCGTCTCGGCGAGCCCTTTGCGGCGAGTTATTTCGACGTCATGCCGGATATGATCACCATGGCCAAGGGGCTGACCAGCGGCACCGTACCCATGGGTGCTGTGCTGGTGCGGGAAGGTATCTACGATGCGTTCATGGACGGGCCCGAGGATGGCATCGAGCTGTTCCATGGCTACACCTACTCCGGCCATCCGCTGGCATGCGCGGCCGGCAACGCCACGCTGGAACTGTACCAGCGCGAAGGGTTGCTGAGCCGTGCCAGGGAGCTGAATTCCTATTGGGAGGATGCTGTGCATAGCCTGCGCGGACTTGCCAATGTGATCGACCTGCGCAACCTTGGGCTGATCGCGGGCATCGAACTGGAGCCTCGCCCCGGCGCACCGGGAGCACGCGGTTTCGAAGCCTTCCTGGGCGCCTACCAGCAGGGAATCCTGATCCGCGTGACCGGTGACATCATCGCTTTGTCACCGCCGCTGATCGTCGACAAGACGCATATCGACCAACTGTTCGAGACGCTCGCGGACGTGCTCAGGACGGTACCATGACGATCATCGGGAGGTGGTTTGGGGATCGCGCTCGCCGCGAGCGCCGTTCTATGGTGACCCGGTACTGATGGCTGCACACAGCCAGTTCGCGCTGCTGCGGCAGCGGCGTTTCGGACCGTTTTTCGTCACCCAGTTTCTGGGTGCGTTCAACGATAACGTCTTCAAGAACGCGCTCATCGTCCTGATTGCGTTCACCGCAAGCGGCAAGCTGACGATGAACTCCAATGTGCTGATCAATCTCAGCGCGGGTCTGTTCATACTGCCGTTTTTTTTGTTTTCGGCAAGCTTCGGGCAGTTGGCCGACAAGTACGACAAGGCCAGACTCATTCGTGGCACCAAGTTGCTGGAAATCGCCATCATGGCGGCGGCGGCAATCGCGTTCTGGCTGCAGGATCTGGTCACCCTGATCGCCCTGCTATTCCTGATGGGCACCCAGTCGAGCCTGTTCGGGCCGGTCAAGTACTCGATCCTGCCGCAGCACCTGGCGGACCACGAACTGGTCGGTGGCAACGGTCTGGTGGAGAGTGGCACCTTCCTGGCGATTTTGCTGGGCACCATGACCGGCGGCATTCTCATCGGCTTCGGTGAACAGGGATACGTGATCATTGCGGTGACCCTGCTCGGCGTCGCCCTGCTCGGCTATCTGACCAGCCTCGCGATTCCCCTGACGCCATCGGTCGCGCCAGATTTGCGGATCAATTGGAATCCGTTCACCGAAACCTGGCGCAACCTGAAGTTCATGCGTGCCAACCGCACGGTCTTTCTATCCGTGCTGGGCATCTCCTGGTTCTGGTTTCTGGGCGCCACCTACCTGGCTCAGCTCCCCAACTACACCAAACTGACCTTGGGGGGCAACGAGAGTGTCGTCACGCTGTTGCTGACTCTGTTTTCGATCGGAGTGGGTCTGGGCTCGTTGCTGTGCGAGAAATTGTCCGACCACCAGGTCGAACTGGGGTTGGTGCCGTTCGGGTCGATCGGGCTCAGTGTGTTTGGTATCGATCTCTTTTTCGCCCAGCCGGAACTGGTCTCGGGCGAGGTGATCGGTGCCCTGACGTTTCTCACCCAGCCCGGAGGCTGGCGGGTCACCGCGGATATCGTGCTCATCGGTCTGTTCGGTGGTTTTTATATCGTGCCGCTCTATGCCCTGATCCAGCAGCGCAGTGATCCGCAACATCGTTCCAGGATCATTGCCGGCAATAACATTCTCAATGCGTTGTTGATGGTGTTGTCCGCGACCGTGGCCATCGTCGTGCTCAGCAGCGGATTCACCATCCCCCAGCTGTTTCTGCTTACCGCGTTGCTCAATGCCGTGGTGGCCGCGTACATCTACACGCTGGTGCCCGAGTTCCTGATGCGCTTCGTGGTCTGGATACTGGTCCATCTGATGTACCGGATCGACAAACACGGGCTGGAGCGAATCCCCGATCAGGGTCCCGCGGTGCTGGTGTGCAACCATGTCAGTTTCATGGACCCGCTGGTGATCGCCGGTTGTTGCCGACGGCCCACCCGTTTCGTCATGGATCATCGTATCTTCGCGACACCGGGGCTGGGTTTCATTTTCCGCGCTGCGCGCGCCATCCCCATCGCCTCAGGGCGGGATCATCCCGAGGTGCTCAGCGAGGCCTACGATGAAGTATCACGGGCGCTGGAGGCGGGTGAGTTGGTGTGCCTGTTCCCGGAGGGCCGGATCACCCGTCATGGCCAGATGAACGAGTTCCGCCCCGGTATCGAGCGTATCGTCGAGCGTAACCCGGTCCCGGTGATACCGATAGCGCTGGCAGGGCTGTGGGGCAGTTTCTTCAGTCGTCGCTACGGCGAGGCCATGATGGCCATACCGCGGCGCTTCTGGTCGAAAATCCGCCTGGCGGTAGGTGACCCGGTAGCGCCTGATCAGGTCAACGCCGCCGATCTGCAGCAAAAGGTGCTGGCGCTGCGTGGCGAGCAGCTTTAGCCCCCGGTCAGGGTCCGTAGATAAGGGCCGGCAACCAGGTGGCGATCGCCGGTAGTTGCCAGAGCACCACCAGCATCAGCAATTGTATGACCACGAACGGTGCCACCCCGCGGTAGATCTGGGTGGTGCGGACTGCCGACGGCGCGACGCCGCGCAGATAGAACAGTGCGAACCCGAACGGTGGTGTCAAAAACGAGGTCTGCAGGTTGACGGCGATCATCACCCCCAGCCAGACCGGGCTGATCGGCACACCGGGTGCCCATTCCGCTGCCAGCAGCAGCGGCGCCACGATCGGCACCACGATATAGATGATCTCCACGAAATCGAGTACGAATCCGAGCAGGAACAAGGTGACCATGACCACCAGCAGCATGGCGCCCGCACCGCCCGGCAGTGTGAGCAGGAATTCCCTGACCAGGGTGTCCCCACCCAGGCCTCGAAACACCAGCGAAAACATCGAGGCGCCGATGAGGATGGCGAATATCATCGATGTGGTGAGCAGCGTCTGCCGCAGCACTTCCCCCAGCGTTCTACGCTGCTTTGCATCGCGTTGCCGGTAGACCCGGACCAGCGCGACCGCCACACCGTTGAGCAGGGCCACCGAGCAGATCAGCGCCAGCACGATGGCGATCTGCCCGCTGAACGGAATCTGTTCGCGCTGCAGACGCAGATCGAACATCCAAGTCAGCACCAGCATGCCCAGGAACGCCAGCACCGCGAGTTCGATGGCCCGCCCTCGTTGCCGGTTGGCGCGATGACCTGCCAGCAACAGTGCACCCACCGCGCCCACGCCGGCTGCCTCGGTTGGCGTGGCCAGCCCGGCGAGGATGGAACCCAGTACCGCAACTACCAGAATCAACGGCGCCGCCAGGGCCTGCAACAGGTGACGGATGGAATGTGGCTGGGGCAACGATCTCGACAATTGCGTTGCCACCATCGCCGGAGCGGCCTGGGGACGTCGCCAGGCCACCAGCGCCTGGTAGACCAGATACAGGGCCACCAGCAGCAGGCCAGGTAGCAGGGCGCCGGCGAACAGATCATTTACCGACACCACGTCAGGCGCGAAATTACCCTGATCGTACTGCGTCTTCTGGTAGGCTGCGGCCAACTGGTCACCGAGCAACACCAGTACGATGGACGGTGGAATCAACTGTCCCAGGGTACCGGCGGCACAAATGCTGCCACAAGCCAGGGCCGGGTCGTAGCCACGCTTCAGCATCGTTGGCAACGACAGCAGACCCATGGTGGCAACCGTCGCGCCGACAATACCGGTGGACGCGGCCAGCAAGGCACCCACGATCGTCACCGCGTAACACAGCCCGCCGCGCACCGAACCAAACAACCGGCCCATGGCCAGCAGCATGTCCTCCGCAACCCGGGAACGCTCCAGCATCACACCCATGAAGATGAACAGGGGTATCGCGGCCAGCACCTGGTTGCGCATCAGGGCGAAGATGCGTTGTGGGAAGCTGGTCACGAAAGCGATATCGAAAAGACCCGAAAGCGCAGCGGTAACTGCGACAATCAGTGATGTACCTGCCAGCGTGAACGCCACCGGAAAGCCGGTCAGCAGCAATAGCAGGGCCAGCACCACCAGCACCAGAATCAGCCATTCCGGCGACACCGGACAGCCTCCGGCTCAGTTCGCCCGCCGGCCGGTGGCCGGGGTGTCGTCGACCCCGGGCAGCAACGCGAGCAGACTGCGCAGAGCCAACACCAGGCCTTGCAGGGCCAGCAATACGGCAAAGACCGGAATCACCGTCTTTAACAGATACAGATAGGCGAGCCCACTGGCTTCCGTCGAGCCTTCACGAACCACCCAGGCCTGCAGCACGTAGTCCCAGGACGACCACAGCGTGTAGCCGCACAGCGGCAACAACAGCAGCAGCGCGCCACCGAGATTGACCGCCGCCCGCCACCGCGGGCCGGCTTTCGCATACCAGACATCCACCCGTACATGGCCGTCGTGCAACAAGGTGTAGCCGGCTCCCAGCATGAACAGTATGCCGTTCAGGTACCAGATGGATTCCTGCATGGGCAGTGATCCGTAGGCGAATACGTAGCGCAGTACCACTACGCCGAACTGCAACAGCACCATATACAGGATCAGCCAGCAGACCAGGTGGCCGACCACCACGTTGACCAGCTCCAGCGTCACCAGCAGCAGCGGGCAGCTGCTGGTGACGCCCGATTCAACCACGGCGCCTCGCCGGCTGCGCCACCAGTCCCGGATCCGCCCCGGTTCACTGGACCACAGCATTGCCAACGGTAACAGCAGTATGCAAAACCCTGCCGCTACCGCCACGGCGACCGCACCGGTCAGCAACGGTGGCAGTTCCAGCAGCGCTTGCCAGTGTCCGGTCATGGTATCCGAGTGACGGCCCGCGAGCGCGGCATCGAACAACCATAGCTCCTACCCCGGAGCACTGTCGAGGTGCGCTGCGGGCGTAGCCAGATCCTCATGGGAATTGCCAAACGATCACAAATGCGGTATCCCTCTCTACCAGCCGGGAAGGAATCCGCGCATCCCGGGACGCGGTTGTCAGGGAGATGAACCATGGAATGCGTCATTTGGTTTCGGCAGGTTCTGCCGTGGGTACTGGGAATTTCAGTGGTCGCCTGCGGTGGTGGCGGTGGCAGCAGTCTGCCTCTGCCGCAGCCTACCCGTCCCGTTGTCGAACAGCGTACCCCGCTACCATTTTCAGACACCGCGCTGGTCAGCTCGGTGGTGAGTGTGCGTTTCAGCGAGCCCATGCGGGCCTCGACCATCAACACCGACAGCTTCACGCTGGTGGACTCCGCGCGCGATCCGGTTGCCGCAATCGTCAGCTACGATGACGCCACCAACACCGCCCTGCTGGCCCCCGATCGCGAACTTGCGCCGGGGCGCTCGTTTCTCGCCACGCTCGTCGACACCATCACTTCGCAACAGGGTGTGCCGCTGGCCGAGGACGTGGTCTGGAGCTTTGCAACCGGTGAGACCACGGTGATGGTCTCCGTGGATGCGGGCGGGCGGCAGTCCGTGGTTTCCGGCAGTCGTTTCGCTGATACCGATGGCAGTGCCCGGCTGGTGGTGTTCGAGTCGGATGCCTCCGACCTGGTGGCTGACGACAGCAACGGCTTACGCGACATATTTGTCAAGGACACGGTGACCGGCGCCATCAGGCGTGCCAATCTCGCCCAAGGTGGTTTCCAGGCCTTGACCGGGGCCAGTTTCGCGTCGGTCATCAGTGCCGACGGCCGCTACGTGGCGTTTGAGTCATTGGCCACCGACCTGGTCCTGGTCGGGACCAACGGCTTGCGCCAGGTCTTCGTCAAGGACCTGCAAACGGGCGCCGTTACGGTGGTCAGCTCCAGCCGCTCTGGTGAAGACGGCAACGGCGTCAGCTCAGCGCCCGCCATCAGCGGCGACGGCCGCTTCGTCGCCTTTGCGTCGTTGGCCACCAACCTTGGCCCACGCGGTTTCAATGGTCAGCGCCAGGTCTATGTCCGGGATCTGCACACCGGCGTGCTGGTGCTGGTGAGCCGCAACGTGGCAGGTGAACCCGCTGGAGTACCCAGCGATGCCCGCCCCGCCATCAGCGGCAACGGTGAGCTGGTAGCGTTCGAGTCGCTGGCGACCGACCTGCTGCCCGGCGGTGGTAATGGTTTGCGCCAGGTGTATGTGAGAGATCTGGTGCTCGATACCCTGCGGCGGGTCAGCAGCGACTCTCTGGGTCAGGAAGCGGCGGGTGGCGCCAGTAGCGCGCCGGCGCTCAGCGCGGATGGCTCCGCGGTGGCCTTCGAATCACTGGCACTCAATCTGGCGCCTGGCGGCGGCAACGGCTTCCGCCAGATCTATCTCAAGGAGCTGGACAGCAATCTCACCCGGGTGGTCAGCGCCAGTGTCGCGGGCGGGCTTGGCGATGACCTCAGCCAGTCACCACGTCTGAGCGCAGATGGCCGCTTCGTGACCTATGCGACGCTCGCCACCAACATCGACCCGGCGGCTGGCAATGGCAATCGGCAGATTCTGATCAGGGACATGGACTCCCCTGTGTCACTGCTGGCCAGCAGCGCCCAGGCGGGGGTGGCGGGCAATGATCTGAGCGAGTTCCCGGTGCTGTCGGAAGATGGCAACTACGTGGTCTACCAGTCGCTGGCCTCCAATCTGGTCGACACCGATACCAACCTGTTCACCGAGGTATTTCGATCGTTCAACCGGCTGACCCTGCCTTGAGCTGGAACCAGCGAGTCAGCTTTTACCGGAGACCCGGTCGGGTTAGGATGGAGCACGTGCCGCGTTGCCGGAAGCCAGGTGGTTTCCTGTCAGTGCCGGTTTCGGAAAACAAAGGGTGTGTTCATGTGATTCGCACCCGCCAATGAAGTATCGAACCAAAGGAGAGTATTCATGAAGGCGATCTTTGTTCGTGCGATGCCCACCGCCGCGATGTCGGCTGTGCTGGCAGTGGCGATCAGTGCTCCTGCCGTTGCCAAGGTGGAAGGGGATACGATTACGCTGGGTTCCGCCATATCCTTCACCGGCAAATATTCCACCAACGGTATTCACGCCAAGAACGGTTACGAACTGGCCGTCAAGCGCATCAACGAGATGGGTGGCGTACAGGTCGGTGGCAAATCCTACCAGCTTGCGGTCAAGTACTATGACGATGAGTCCACCCCGGCCCGTGGCGCCCAACTGGCCGAACGGCTGATACAGCAAGATGGCATCAAGTATATGCTCGGACCCTACAGCTCGGGTCTGACCAAGGCCATTGCCCCGGTCTCCGAGAAGTACAAGATCCCCATGGTCGAGGCCGAAGGCGCCTCACGCTCGCTGTTCACCCAGGGCTACCGGTATCTGTTCGCGGTGCTGTCGACCTCGGAACAGTATCTTTCCAGCGCCATCGCGCTGGCAGCCGAAATCGCCGAACAGGAGGGTCGCAAACCCGAGGACCTCAAGATCGCCATGGCCTTCGAGAACGATCCTTTTTCTCTCGATGTACGCGCCGGTGTGGTGGATGACGCCGCCAAATACGGCATGCAGATCGTGATCGACGACAAGCTGCCCCGCGATCTCAACGACATGACCGCCACCCTCACCAAGGTCAAGGCGGTGAAGCCGGATATCCTGGTGGTTTCCGGACATTCCAAGGGTGCCGCAACCGCAGCGCGCCAGATCAAGGAAATGCAGATCGATACCCCGATCGTGGCCATGACGCACTGCGAAGCCGCCAAGATAGTCTCCAAGTTTGGAGCTGCCACCAATGGCTTTTTGTGCCCGACCCAGTGGGCCGAAACGCTGAGCTACAGCGATAATTATTTTGGCTCGGCGGCGGATTTCGACAAGTTGTTCAAAGAGACCTACGAGGGCTACAAGAATGTGCCCTACCAGTCCGCCCAGGCGGCCGCCGCGGTGCTGGTCTGGAAAGAGGCTTTCGAGCGTGCCGATTCGTTCGACACCGACAAACTTCGCGATGCGCTGGCGGCGACCGAGATGAAAACATTCTATGGTGATATCAAGTTCGCGCCGGAGGGCAACAATATCGCCAAACCCATGGTGCTGAGACAGATCCAGAACGGCGAGTTCAATGTCGTGGCACCTTCCGAATGGGCCTCTCACAAGATCGAGTATCCCCGCCAGCCGGGTAACTGAAGCGCCCCAATCCATGACCTGAAGCGATTGCCGCCGCCCTACGCGGTGGCAATCCGTGGGTGCGCATTCACACAGAGGGCGAAGGCATGCTCGACAATCTGTCACTGCTGGCCCTGGCGCCGGTACTCAATCTGCAGCTGTTGCTGGACGGCCTCTTCATCGGCGCCATCTTCGCGCTCTCCGCCTATGGGCTGGCGCTGGTGTGGGGGGTGATGAACGTCAAGAATCTGGCCCAGGGCGACTTCGTCATCATGGGTGGTTACATCGCTTACGTCATGGCCCAGTTGGGTGTCCACCCGTTGTTTGGATTGCCGGTGGCGATCGTGCTGATGTTCGGGTTTGGCTGGTTCGTCTACCGGATCATCATCTCCCGCGTGGTACACCGGGACATGTTCACTTCTCTGCTGGCCACGTTCGGTATGGCAATCGTTCTTCAGCAGTTGCTCAACCTGATCTTCGGCCCCGAAGTACAGACCGCGGAATCGGGTTTAGCGGTCCGCTCGTTCGTCGGTGGCATGGTGACGGTGTCCGAAATCAAAGTGGTGGCATTCGTGCTCACCGGCGTGCTGGCCGCGTTGGTGGTCAGTTTCATGAAGTTCAGCCGCATGGGCCAGGCCATTCGGGCCACCGCCCAGGATGCGCGGGCCGCCAAGGTCGTGGGGATCGACACCGAAAGGGTCTATGCCTTCACATTTGCGCTCAACGCCGCCATCTGCGGGGCGGCCGGGGTGCTGATCTCGATGATTTGGGTGATCCAGCCTTTCTATGGACTTGCCTACTCGATCCGCTCCTTCGTCATTGTCACCGCGGCCGGGTTGGGCAATCTTCCGGCCGTGATCGTGTCTGGTCTCGGTCTGGGTGTTATCGAACAGTTTTCGGGCTTCGTGCTCGGTGCCGAATTCCAGCAAGCCACGGTGGTTGGATTGCTGGTGCTGATTCTGATGGTCCGGCAGTTTCAACAGAGCCGGCAGCGGCAGCCGGTGATCTGACATGCGCACCAGAACCGTGATCGGCTACGGCGCCATCCTGTTGTTCGGTATCACCAGCCCCTTGCTGTTTCCCAGTTATTCATTCCAGCTGGCAATGCTGTGGATCATGATCCTGTTCGCCCTTACCTGGGACACCCTGGGAGGACAGACGGGATACAACTCACTGGGGAATATCCTGTTTTTTGGGACCGGAATGTATATTTCGGCGGTGGTCCAGATCAGCCTGTTCTACGACGTTGGCGAGTATACCTCAGCGTTCGGGGCCATCAAGGTCGAGTTCACCAGCGCGCAGTACTATACCGGGCTGGTGCTCGGCATGATCGCAGCCGGTGTGGGCGCGGTGCTACTGGCAGCTCTGGTCGGTGCGGTCACTTTTGGACTGCGCGGGCCTTATTTCGCCATTGGCACCCTGGCTATGGCCCTGGCGGCAGGCGAATTGGTGTCGACCTGGGACTATGTCGGTGGTGGTGGTGGCATCTCGATGCCGGTGTTCCCGGGCCCACCGGCATCCCGTTCGTTGCTGTTCTACGGATTGTGTTTCGTGCTCTCCTCTTGCACCTTTCTGTTTCTCAAACGGCTGTACGCAGGACGCTTCGGCCTGGCTTTGAACGCGATCCGTGATAACGAAGAAAAAGCCGAGGCCATGGGCATACACACCAAGAGGCACAAGATGGTGGCTTGGTGTGTGGCGGCCTTTTTCCTGGGTATCTCCGGCGCAATATTTGGCAATATGGCTGGCTTTATCGAACCCCTGGAAGTCGCCTTCCCCACTGTCACCTTTGGCATTTTTATGGTGGTGATGGCTCTGCTCGGTGGTAAGGGGACGATGTGGGGGCCGGTTTTGGGTGCCACACTCTTTCACGTTTTTCGTGAAACCACCTGGACCTATCTGCTGGGCTGGCAGTGGGTGGCGCTGGGTACGCTGATTATCGTCAATATCGTCTTCTTTCAACAGGGTATCATCGGCTGGGTGCAGGAGCGCTGGCCGGAACGATTCGGCCGCTCGGTACAAGACGCTGACGGAGCCGAAGGCACGGAGTCGACCTCGTGAGCGTGTTGCTCGATATTCGTGGCGTTTCCAAGTCGTTCGGCGGCGTAATCGCCAATCACCGGGTTTCGCTGCAGGTTCCCCGTGGCGGTATTACCGGGCTGATCGGACCCAACGGTTCCGGCAAGACCACCCTGTTCAACTCCGTGGTTGGCTACCACCCGCTGGACGAAGGCTCGATCTGGTATCGGGGCCAGGATATCTCCAAGCTGCGGGTACAGAAGATTGCACGCCTGGGTCTGTTGAGAACCTTTCAGCAGACCCGCGTCTACACCCGGATGGATTGTATCCACAACATGCTGATTTCGGCTTCCCATCGTGAGGAGTCGTTACGCACTATGTTTTCCAGATATCCCCCTGAGACCAGGGAACGCGGCGACAGTCTGCTTGAGTTTGTCGGGCTCCACAGCAAGCGCCGGCTGCTGGCGGGCGAACTGTCTTTCGGTCAGCAAAAGCTGCTCGAGTTCGCCATGGCGTTGATGAACGAACCAGAAGTGCTGCTGCTCGATGAGCCGACCGCTGGCATCAACCCGACCCTGATCAACGGTCTCATCGATCGTCTCAAACGCGCCAATGAGGAACTCGGGGTCACTTTGTTCGTGATCGAGCACAATATGCGGGTGATCATGAATCTGGCCCAGCACATCCATTGCCTGGCGCATGGTGAAATGCTCGCCAGCGGAACCCCGGACGAGGTTCAGCACAATCAGCTGGTGATCGACGCCTATCTGGGAGCGCACTGATGAAGGAAAAACGGGGCACTACCACCACCAATCGCTCACGGGGTTATCACGGTGGCAGCGTCGACACCGTTATTTCGGTCGACGACGTGGTGCGCGAAGTCGAGGCGATTTCGCAGGAAGCCGTGACCTCCGAGCAGCTTTCGGCGATGGTTGATGGCGAGTGTTATCTGAAAATCGATGGATTGCGGGCCGGCTACGGGAAAATGGAGATACTGCATGAGTTCGAGTTGCAGATCGGCAAAGGTCAGTCGCTGTGCCTGATCGGCCCGAACGGCGCCGGCAAGTCGACGGTACTGCATTCGATATTCGGATTCACGAACATCTTCTCCGGCTCGATCCAGGCTGGAGGCGAAGACGTCACCGCGCTTTCGCCCAACGAAAAGCTCAAGAACGCCGGGATTGCCTATATTCTGCAGGACAGTTCGGTGTTTCCAGGCATGAGTGTCGAGGAAAATCTGTGGATGGGTGGTTACCTGATGGATACGACCGCCCAGGCCCGCGAAGCCGCGGAACGGGTGTTCAGCAAATACTCCCGTCTGGCCAAGCGGCGCAGCCATCCGGCCCGGGTGTTGTCGGGTGGTGAAAGGCGTTTGCTGGAAATCTCGCGGGCGTTGGTGATGGAACCCGAAGTGCTGCTGGTCGATGAGCCGTCGATCGGTCTGGAACCCAGATTTATCGACATGGTATTCGAGATCCTCGACGATCTGCAGCACGCCGAAGGCAAGACCATCATCATGGTCGAGCAGAACGCCAAACGCGGCCTGGAATTTGCCGATATCGGCTATGTGCTGGTGTCCGGGCGAACCGCCATGGCCGGAACCGGTGAGGAGTTGCTGCAGAATCCCGATGTGGGGCGGCTGTTCCTGGGCGGATGATGCGACTTTCGGCGATCGCCTACGGCGCCGCGATTTATACCCACGGCACACCGGTTTTCGGCCTCCATCGCACGCGCCTTGACGCGG
>CBDVAK010000023.1:0-21378 GCA_965371945.1 uncultured Candidatus Competibacteraceae bacterium | reverse complement strand
TATGCGCCCACGGCAACCGAATCAGGTCGGTCACGCGGACGATCGCTGAATCGAATCCGAACCGCCCCTGCCATTTCCTGGCGCAGGTCATCCGGAACGGTAGTCGGTACCGTCCGGGACGGCGACACGCGGCAGGTCTCGATATCGAAGACCCGTGTATGTTTACGGTATGGCCATCGCCCAACTCAGATTCTACGAAGAACTGAACGACTTTCTTCCACCCGCGCTGCGCAAGGTGGAATTCAGGCATCAGTTCGACCGGCGCACTTCGATCAAAGACATGATCGAGTCACTGGGTGTGCCCCACACCGAGGTCGAACTGATCCTGGTAAACGGCCGCTCCGTGGACTTTGCTCATATTGTCGAAGATCACGATCGCATCAGCGTGTATCCGGTTTTCGAGACCCTGGACGTCTCGTCGTTGATCCGTCTGCGCCCCAAACCGCTGCGGGAACCCAGCTTCGTCGTCGATTGCAATCTGGGCCGGCTGGCGCGCTATCTGAGACTGCTGGGGCTGGACTGTCTGTACCAGAACGATTTCGACGATGAAACAGTGGCGCGGATCAGCCAGCAGCAGCACCGTATCGTGTTGACCAGGGATCGGCGCCTGCTGCACCGCAAGATCATCACCCATGGCTTCTACGTCAGGGCTGTCAGTCCGAAGCAGCAGGTACGGGAAGTACTCAAACGCCTGGACCTGTATGGCATGGTCCAACCATTTACCCGCTGCACGCGGTGCAATGGAATTTTGGATGCGACCTCGAAAGAGACCGTCGAACATCAGCTGGAGCCAAAGACCCGCCGTTACTACGACAAGTTTCTAAGATGCAGGCAGTGCGGTCAGGTTTACTGGCAGGGCAGCCACCACGGCCGGGCAACACAACTGATCCGGGAGTTGCTTGCCGAAACTGCGAAGTAGCTTTCAACAAGCCGGGGCACTGTGGGTGCGCGCAGCGACTCAGCGGTCTCTGCGGAAGTTGTTGTGGACGTCTTTAAGGCGAAACAGCACATCGACGAACGGCAGGAACCACGCTCGGCCCCGATGCCACCAGTGGCTCGGAAAGCCGGTGTGGGAAAAGGCGGTTTCGCCTTCGGGATCCCCCAACATCTGCAACGCCACCTTGTGACCCAGATAAGGCGCCATGGCGTTACCGCTGCCCGAGTAACCCATGGCATGCCAGATGCCATCGATCTGACCGATGTTGGGCAGGAAATCAAAAGTGAAACCGGTATACCCGCGCCAGCTATGGCTGAAACCGACATCCTTCAACTCGGGAAAAACCTGGGTCAGCAGGCCCCGCATCTGCGCCTGCGCCACGGCTTCGGGCACGTCGAACAACGCTGCGCGACCACCGAAGACGATGCGCTTACCGTCAGGTGAGGGGCGGTAGTAGCAATGCCGGTCGCGGGATTCCACCACCATACGCCCGCTGGGAAACAGGCGCTGGACCCGGTTCGCTGCCAGCGGCTCGGTCACGACGATAAAGCTTGGTACGGGAATAATGCGACGTTTGTGTCCGCGCAAGAGCGCGGGCGTGTAACCATTTGTTGCGGCGAGAACCGCACCCGCGAGGACAGATCCGCGTGGTGTCAACAGCCGATACCCGGCTCCATCGCGCTGCAGCGCCGTGACTGGCGTGTCTCCTTGCACCAGAGCACCCGCACGGATCGCCGCGCCAAGCACGCCTGCCACCCATTTCGCGGGATTGAGTCCGCCGTGGCGTGGGAAGACCACGCCACCGGCATAGAGATCGCTGCCAACCTCTTGGTGCTGACGGGCCTTCGGGACCATCTCCGCCTCGAGCGGAATCAGCTTTTGCAGACGCTCCAGGTCACGCGCCGATGATTCGTACTCCGATTGCCGCCACAGGCCGCGGAAGCGACCGCTCTCGACATAGTCGCAATCGATCCGCTCCCCGGTTATCAACCCCTTGGCAAAGGCGGTCGAACCAAGATGTGCCTCATGCAGCAGTCCAACAGCCGTGTCTCGACCGAAACGAGCCTCGACAACAGCTATCGACAGGCGATGCCCGCCACCCAGCATGCCACCGTTGCGTGCGCTTGCGCCGATACCTGGTGCGCCGGCATCCAGTACCAGCACGGACCTGCCGGCCCTGGCCAGGGTGCGGGCGGCACTGAGCCCGGTGAGCCCGGCACCAATGATCGCTACATCCACCGTCGCCGGCAGCGGCATCACGGCCGGCGATGCCGGTGTGCCCGCGTCCTCCCACCAGAACGGTACAAGCTTCGGTATCATCGATCTCCCACCCCCCCGCGACCAACGACTGCCTCAGTGCACCGGAGGGCTGGCCCCGCCGGCGTACCGATACAACCGCGGCGAGTCGTGCCCGCCCATTGGTACATAGGGGTCCTCGGAATTGCCGCTGGCATCGAGGTGGCGATCAATCGCAGCGAGATAGTGTTCGTTGAGCAAATGACCCCAGGCACCTCGCCGCTGATAAAGCCCACCCTCGATGCGGATGCCCCAGTTTGACTGGCGGGGCGCCAGCATACCGAGTCGGGCCACCAGATCGTGCTCATTGCCAAAGTGCTCCAGCCACGGAATGGGGTTTCCTTTGCGGGTTCGACCGCTTTTCGCGACATGACACATGCTGTCGGCGCAGGTGGCAAAAGCGTAAATCTCGAGCTTGTTGAGGCATTTGGGGTTTGAGACCCCCACCACGGGTGCAATACGGCGTCGGCCAGGGCCAGCGTCAACCAGCCGCGCGCGTGCCCGGGACAGGGACTCCCGTGCCGGGCCCTCCGTCAGTGCCCGCAGCACGTTGGCCATGATGATGGTGCCCTGTGAGTGACAGACCACGATGACCCGGCGTTTGACCGGGTTCTCGAGCGCTGCCACGATTTCCGGCAGCGCCTGCAGGGCAGGCTCGGTCATGATGTCCCATGCTTTGCCCACCGCGCACTCCAGCAGATCCAGACCCAGGGAGTTGGTCGAGTTGTGCACCACCGTCAGTGGCCGGTGGAACAGCTTGACCAGGTAGCGGGCATTCATGCGTGCGACCACCTCGTTGGTTGCCACACCATTGATGAAAAACCAGGACTCTTTCGGAAAAGAATCGACATCACCGTTCCAACCGGGCACCTGAAACACCCTGCTGGGGCGCCAGAACAGGGGCTTGAGGGCGTCCGGCAGATAGGTTTGGGGCGCCTTGGCAAATCCTGGCAGCAGAATCCGTTGCAGATAGCCCAGTGCCCGGCGGGCATCGGCGGGGTCCAGAACATTGAACTCCGAATACACGCCATGGGGTGGTCGCCAGCTAGCGAACGGTCCGAATATCGATTGTGGGTAGAGCGGTGGAAAGAACTTGAGCGCATCCAGCGCGATACCCAGGAGATCGGTCAGAGGTCGGTCCTGGCTGGCTGTGCTGTTCATGATTTCAGCATAGCCGATGCGCGTGTGCCGGGGGGCGTCAGCCAGTGCTCCATCTGCCGGGTCACCTCGGAGCTGCTCAGCAACGCCATGTGGTTCATGCGATAGGCAATCCACTGTGACGATTCCGAAAACGCCAGGTTTCGCCGCGCGTCGTCGTGTTGGCCCAATGCGCTATGTAACGGCACCAGGCCGTCACCAACCAGGCGGTCCGCCAACGCGCTGCGCCTGGCCGCCGTGGTCGCAGCCACCGCGTAGCAGACCACGCCCTCTGGCAGGGGCACGCACTGACGGCGATCGGGGCTGCGCTCAAAGCGGTCCCGGCCCTGCCAGTCCTGGTCCAGCACATGGCCGTAGCGCAAATCAGTGATGCCGGCGCTGCGCAACTGGCCAAGTTTCGCAAAAGGCGCGGTATAGGGTGTGCTGCGCAACACCACATCCACCCAGTTGCCGGCCCGCTCCAGCGGTGCGCCATGGTGCGGCGTGCCCAGAAACACGATGTGTTTGAGGCACCGCGGCCAACGCAAAGCCTCCTGCCCGGCATAGTAGCAGGCACCGCGGGCCAGCAGCCCGCCCATACTGTGGGCCACTATGGTCAGTTCCTGAATCGGTACGGGCCAGTGCGTAACCAGTTGTTCCAGCTGGGCTGACAGTTCGCGCCCGTTCAGCGAAATGTGTAACCCGGAGTTGTAGCGCAGGTACACAGGTGTGTATCCAAGTTTCGAAGCCAATGCCTCACCATGATCGACCACCTCCTCCTGGTTCTGCGTGTGCCACTGCAGGTCATTCATGCACAGACCGTGGATCAGAACCAGCACCTTGCCGGTGGCCCCCGGGATCACCTGCGGTGTATGCCAGTTCAGCGCATCGCCCCGGTAGCGCAGGGTCATGGGGATCGCAAACGGGTTGTTACTGGCAACCAGCTGGTCCCCCATCATGCCATTCAGTATCGCCAGAACCGCCTCGCGGCGGGGTGTTTCACGGTTGGCATCATTAGCCGATTCGAACCAGGGTTCGAGCCTGGCCAGGGCCCTGTCCACGCCCTTGCCCAGCAACCCCGTCATGCCGTGAACACAGCGGTAGACCAGCCCGGTGATACCAGCGGTTTGCCCGGGCGCGTTGCCGCCGGGCACACCCACGGTATTCCATACCGACTGGTGCACGCCCTCGGTAATACGGGTCACACCCCGGGTGGCCTGCGTGGCCAACTGGGCAATACCACGGATGTCCGTGGCGCTCAGATACCTGCGTGATTTTACGGCTGCGGGTTTGGTCATGGCTATGAACTCTGGCGGATACCAAGCATAAACCACCTCGTTGGGCTCGGGGCAAGCTGACTGCATACCACTTCAACTTTGGCGGGCCGGCCACTATGCTGGTGTTGTCACCGTTTCGCCGACTGACTCTGCATCCACTCAGATTCCACGGATACAGGTTGGAGGAAGCCATTCATGAACACCGGGCGGGGACTCCGGACCCGCGTCAGACAACTCATCAACGCGCAGGCATTCGAGTTGCCCGCACTGCTGTGGTCTTTCCTCTATTTCTTTGTGCTGCTGTGCGGCTATTACATCATCCGCCCCATGCGCGACGAGATGGGTATCCAGGGTGGAGTGGAAAACCTGCAGTGGCTGTTCACCGGCACCTTCGTGGTCATGCTGGCCGCGGTGCCGCTGTTTGGGTGGGTTTCATCCCGATATCCGCGCCGACGCTTTATTCCCTATGTGTACCTGTTCTTCATCGCCAGCCTGCTGTTGTTCTGGCTGGCGTTTCGACTCGGCACCACTCACAGCTGGGTGGCGAGGGCTTTTTTCATCTGGGCCAGCGTTTTCAACCTGTTCGTCATTTCGGTGTTCTGGAGTTTCATGGCTGACACATTCAGCCCCGCCCAAGCCCGACGCCTGTTCCCGGTCATCGCCGCCGGCGGGACCGCGGGCGCGTTGACGGGGCCGGTGCTCACAGCCGCGCTGGCAGGATTGCTCGGACCCACCAATCTGTTGCTGATATCAGCCGGTTTTCTGGGCCTGGCGGTCGTTTGCGTAAATGCCCTGATCAATTGGAGGCAGCAGCAGTCTGACAACCCAAGTCATGACGGGGCTGAGGCTCCCGATGGTGGCGACACCGCCATGGGCGGCAGCGTTCTGGCCGGGTTCAGGTTGGTGATGGCCTCGCCTTACCTGTTGGGGATCGCTCTGTTCATACTGCTGCTGACCACACTGGCCACTTTTCTCTATTTTCAGCAGGCCCAGATTATCCGCGACAGTTTCGCCAGTTCGGCGGACCGCACCGCGGTGTTCGCGGTGATCGATTTCACGGTCAACGCCCTGACCCTGATGCTGCAGCTATTCCTCACCGGCCGCATCATCAACTGGCTGGGTCTGGGCTGGACGCTGGCGCTGGTACCGATGCTGCTGGGTGTCGGTTTCCTGTTGCTGAGCACATCGCCGTTGCTGCCCATACTGGTGGTGGTGCAGGTGATACGCAGGGCCGGCAACTACGCCATCATGAGACCTGCCCGGGAAATACTATTTACCGTGGTTTCTGCGCAAGAGAAATACAAGGCCAAGAATTTCATAGATACCGTGGTCTACCGGGGTGGGGATGCGGTGAGTGCATGGGTGTACGCCGCCATGACCGGGCTGGGCCTCACCCTGGCCGGCATCGCTTTCGTGGCGGTGCCGATCGCCGCCGCCTGGGCGGGCATTGCCTGGCTGCTGGGCCGCAGGCAGGAGGTTCTGGCGAGCGCCAGCGAGTCTCCTCCGCCGATACCCGCCATTTCGCAATGACCGGGACCCCCACATGATTTCACGAAGAGACCTCATCAAGCTGGCGGCTGCCGTCGTGGGCGCCGCGCCGCTGTTCAATCCGCTGCTGGCCGCTGCCGGGAGAACGCCTGTGACCCGACTGATACCCGGCAGTGGTGAAAAACTGCCGGTCGTCGGCATGGGCACCTCGCGAACATTCGATGCAGGCGATGACCCGGAGCTGCTGGCCCGCCTGCGGGAAGTACTGCAACTGTTCTTCGACCACGATGGCGCGCTGATCGATACCTCGCCGATGTACGGCTCATCGGAGACCGTGCTGGGCCGGTTGCTGAATGGCGTAGACGGAAAGCAGGCACTGTTCACCGCGACCAAGGTCTGGACCGACGGCCGCGAAAACGGAATTCGACAGATGCTGGAATCGCTGCGACGACTGCAGGTAGCACGCATCGATCTGATGCAGATTCACAATCTCAGGGACTGGCGGCGGCACCTGGAAACCCTCGAAGACTGGAAACAAGCCGGCCGCATCCGTTACATCGGGATCACCACCTCGCATGGTCGCGCGCACGACCAACTGCTCGACGCGCTGAGTACCAGAGCCTTCGATTTCGTTCAGTTCAGTTACAACATTGGCGACCGCGAAGCCGAGAAGCGGCTGTTTCCGCTGGCGCGCGACTTAGGCATTGCCACCCTCATCAATCGCCCGTTTCAGCGCGGCGCGCTGTTTGGCCGGGTCAAGGGCAAACCATTGCCCGACTGGGCGGCCGAGATCGACTGTCAGAGCTGGGGACAGTTCTTCCTCAAGTTCGTGATTTCGAAACCGGAGGTTACCTGCGTCATCCCGGCCACCTCCAAACCACGCCACATGATCGACAACATGGGCGCGGGCTTCGGCCGCCTGCCGGATGCCGAAACCCGCCAGCGGATGATCGACTATCTACGCTCGATCTGAACGAGCTGCAACTATTCAACGTGGCTCGCTGGCCAGCCCCTTGATGATCGAATAACAGGCAAGCAGCAGCACGATGGTAAAGGGAAAGCCGGTGGATACCGCCATGGCCTGTAGTGCGCCCAGTCCACCACCAAGCAGCAGGGCGATGGCCACCAGTCCCTCGAAAGTCGCCCAGAATATGCGCTGCGGCAACGGTGCATCGACTTTGCCTCCGGCCGTGATGGTGTCGATGACCAGTGAGCCGGAGTCCGACGAGGTCACAAAGAACACGATCACCAGTACGATGCCGATAAACGAAGTGATGGCGGTCATCGGCAGGGCTTCCAGCATCAGGAACAGCTTGAGCTCGAGCGGACCCTCGGCGACCGCCTGATAGCCGTCGGTGACAATCTGATTGATGGCGGTGCCGCCGAACGAAGTCATCCACAATACCGACACCACCGAAGGAATCAGCAGTACGCAGATGATAAATTCACGCACGGTCCGGCCACGGCTGACGCGCGCAATGAACATGCCCACGAACGGCGACCAGGAGATCCACCAGGCCCAGTAGAACGCGGTCCAACCCTGGCTGAAGTTGGCGTCGGTGCGACCGAATGGATTGGACAACGCCGGCAGGTACTCGACATAAGCCACCAGATTGCTCGCAAAGCCTGTCAGTATGGCCGTGGTGGGGCCCACCAGAATCACGAAGATCAGCAGCAGGGCAGCCAGCACCATGTTGATCTCGGAAAGCCGTTTTACCCCGGCGTCGAGCCCAGCCACCACCGACACCAGCGCCACCGCGGTGATCGCCAGGATCAGCACTACCTTTGAGCCATCGCTGACCGGGATGCCGAACAGGAATTGTAGCCCGGCGCTGGCCTGTTCCGCTCCAAACCCCAGCGAGGTGGCCAACCCGAACAGGGTCGCTAACACCGCCAGGGTGTCGATGATGTGTCCGGTCCAACCCCACACCGCCTCGCCAAACACCGGATAGAATATCGAGCGAATTGTCAGCGGCAGCCCCTTGTTGTAGGAAAACAGCGCCAACGCCAGTGCCACCACGGCGTAAATGGCCCAGGGATGCAGACCCCAGTGAAAGATGGTGGCGGCCATCCCCAGGCGGCTCGCCT
This sequence comes from uncultured Candidatus Competibacteraceae bacterium, assembly GCA_965371945.1. Taxonomy (GTDB): domain Bacteria; phylum Pseudomonadota; class Gammaproteobacteria; order Competibacterales; family JAHEDQ01; genus CBDVAK01. Next base: position 13,155 of record CBDVAK010000023.1, on the reverse strand, counting down.
CCGCCGCATCGCCGGGTGCGCCCCCCAGCGGGGCCCAGCTATCGGGCGTGCCCGCCGTATCGGCCAGCGAAGCGGTGAAGTGGGAGATCGGTTCCGACACGCCATAGAACATCAGGCCGATGCCCATGCCGGCGGCAAACAGCATCGAGAACCAGCCGACGTAACCGTAGTCGGGTTTCGCATCCTTACCCCCGAGCCGCACCTTTCCCAGCGGCGACACGATCAGGAACAGACACATCAGCACGAAGATGTTGGCGGCGGACAGGAAGAACCAATCCAGCGAAGAGGTCAGCCACACCCGCAGGGCGTTGAACCAGGGCCCGGCACTGTCCTGGAACGCCAGGGTCAGAAACACGAAGGCCACGATGGTCAGACCCGAGATCGCAAAAACCGGGTTGTGGATGTCCAGCCCGAACGGGCCCAGTCTGGTGGAGATGTTGTCCTGACCGACCTGGTAGTCGGTTTCGATCGGATTGGCGGGACCCTCCGGAGCGGGAATCCCTTGCGTTTCGGTCGATTCGTCGGTCATGGCGGAGCCGCTCCTGTGGTTTCCCTGGTTGGCAGCCATTCGGCTGCCGCGTAGCGATCGCTGACTATCTGACGACCAGTACCGACACTTTCGCGTGTACGGCGAGATATCCCGCATTGGAGTGGAACAGGTAGTCCGGAAAACCCGGAACGTGCGAGGCCATCACCACCAGATCCGAGTCACTTTCGCGAATCGCCTTATCCAGCGTATGGTCCAGATCGGCCGCTGGATCGTGGCAGGTATAGGCCGCGGTCGTCACTTTCTCGAGCCCACGCCCGGCAGCCTCTGCCTGCCCGAACTGCTCCAGCTTGGCAGCAAACTCCGCAGGTGTGTGGGCGACCGAACCGGGTGTCGTTGCGGTCACGCCGACATAGCAAATCGGAATATCGTAGTGTTTGGAAAGGTCGGCGGCAGTCTCCAGCGCCTTACCCAGTCTTTCGACATGGGCGAGATCGACCGGAACCATGATCTTCTTGTACATCGGCGTGCCTCCCATGCTGGCGCCAAAGTGTACCGGCAGGCGCTCCACACAAGCGTAGATGCTGGAGAAGGAAAAATGAAGGGATGGAAGTGAACAATGAGAGACCTGACCCCATTACCCTTTACTGGATCTTGAGGATCCAGTAGCTGCCCTGATCGGGGACATCGCCGTTGTCGCCGTCGCTGCCTGGCGCACCAACCCCCAGGTCGGTCTGGCCATCGTCGTCAGGGTCGCCAAGATCGGCGAGCGCTGCGCCGAAATGATCATCATCGCGCAACGGCCCGCCGAAGCCATTGCGGCCCTCGGTCGTTTTGCTGTTGAACAAAACCGTGCCGCCGCTGTCCAGATCCAGCGTCCAGAAGGCGCCCCTGTCGCTCCCTGCGCTGTCGTCGCCGGGCGCGCCGACAACCACACGCGCAACCACGTTGGTGGGCGACCGGGCCACGTTTGCCAGCGCGGAGCCGAAAGCATCACCGTTGCGCAAACGACGCACGCCGGTGAATTCTGCGTCATCGATGCGCTGTTGCGATTTCACGGCGCCATCGCGGGTCATGAACAGGACCCACACCGCACCCCGATCGAGCCCGTCGCCATCGTTACCCGGTGCACCTACGGCCAGTTCGGGTACGCCGTCGCCGTCGAGATCGCCAAGCGCGGCGAGTGCGCTGCCAAAGCCGTCTCTGCCGCCGAGCGCGCCTGTGAATCCAGCCAGTCCCGTGGTGATCAGCACGGTGTCACTCACCTGTCCGCTCGCATCGAGGAACAGGATCCACACCGCACCGGCATCGTCACCACCAACATCGCTGCCGGGGGCCCCCACGACCAGGGCGGCAATGCGATCGTTGCTCAACTTGATGGTTGTCAAAGCGGCGCCAAAATGGTCCCCGTCATTCAACCCGATTGGCGGCCTCAATTCTTGTTGGCTTCTTACCGAGCCGTCATCGTGCATGAACAACAGCCACACCGAGCCCCGGTCTCGGCCATCCCCCGGCGCCCCTACCAGCAGTTCGCCGACACCATCGAGATCCAGATCGACAAAGCCGCTGACCGCGCTGCCAAACCGGTCACCACGCGACAATCGCTCCGAAAACCCGCCCCGATTGCTGGCGATCACGGTTTCCTCGGTCCTGCGCAGCCCCCGGTTCAGAGTCTGAATCCACACCGCCCCGGCATCAGTAGCGCCGAGATCGCTGAATGGTGCACCGACGACGATGTTCGCCACCGTGTCCGAGATCCTCACACCCGGCAGGTTGAAACCACTCACCTTCGCCAGCGCGCTGCCAAAACCATCCCCGGCCTGAGGCTGGGGGGCAGATCCCGGCAGTACCGGCAAAGGCGTCTGGCTGACGCTGCCATCGACATTGACGCTGTCCTGTACTTCGTCACAACTGCCGCCTACCGACAGCAGAAACACCTTCTGGTCACATTCGCAGCCACCGACAAACATGACGGCCACAACCGCCACCACCCAGGCACGTACGGCGCGCAGCGACATCCACCGATCACCCGTCCCTTGATCACCAGTAAGCAAGCAGGGTCTCGCCATCGATCTTGTGTTTGAACTCGGTCAGTGGTCGGCTGCCCACATCGACGCATTCACCGGTGGACACGTCAAACACCCAGTGGTGCTTGGGGCAGGTAAGGCGTTTCCCCTGCAGTGCAAGGTGGGGGATGTTGGTGACCTGGTGAGGACAACGACTGTCGTAGACCTTGAGGAGGTCGCCTTCCCGGTACACGAACAGGCTGCGGCCGTCACAATCGAGATAAGTGACGTCTTCGGCAGATAGCTGGTCCAGGGTGGCCACGGTATGCCAGCCCGGCTCGGCAAACAGGTTTTCGGGGCGGAACTCGGGAATATCCATGTCCAGCAGGATATCGATCGCCCACACGATCTTCGCCAACCCCAGGGTCGGGAATGCCATCAGCAGCGCATCCAGTACTTCATTGGGACTGGCGCCGTTGCGCAATGCGCGGGTCAGATACTGCCGGAATCCACCTTCGGTCTGGGCATCGACCTTGGTGATCACCGAGATGAGGTCGCGGGTACGCGTATCCAGACTCCGCCCGGCTTCCTTGAGGAACTTGAAATAGGGCCCGATGGCATCGGGGCGCGCGGACATCAGGTACTTGAGTGCATCACTCACGGTGGTCTCCGGTAAGTACGGTATCTGTGCATAGAACGACCCCGACGGTATCGCAAATGTGCCCCTGTTCACAGCGGCTATTTCGGTGTCGCCTGTTCCTTGTCAGCCTGTTCCACGACCAGCGCACAGGGATCGCTGGAGGCTGTCAGTCGGCTGACGATACCCTCATAGACCAGACTCAGCCCCGCAGTGGCCCAGGCGGCCACGCCCTGGATCAGGAATCCCGCAGGGTCGATCACCACCCTGGGGTCGTTCAGGGTTCCTGTGAGGCGGATGAATTTGTCGGCGATACCGAGAATACTGATACCCAGGCCCTTGCGCTGGGCCGTTTTGAACTGCAACTCGATCTCATTGTTGCGCAGATTGAGAGCACCGCCGCCGATGAGGTTGATTTCCTCGGTCTGTAGAGCAATGCCCTTGGAACTGGTGGCAATACCCTGATCGAGTGTAAGAAACAGCGCGGCACATTCGAGCGAAGTGTAGGTCTGCGTCTTGCTGAGCGGATTGATGGTACGCAACAGGGTCCTGAAAACACCGCCCATCGGTAACACAAACAGCTTTTTGTTGATCCGGCCCTTGCCGATCAACAACTCTACATAGCCGTCCGCCGAACCGAGTAGTTCCTGCCCGGTGTTGCCAATACCACCGAGTTTCACATCCACCGAAAAGTCCGAATCATCGCCCAAATCGGAGTTATTTTCCTCTTCCAGCAACCAGGCCAGCTTGAGCCGGCCCCGATGGTTCAGATCCAGCCGCCAGCGCGCGTTCACCGGTCGCAGATCGATGTCGAGCTTGAGGCGTTCTCCGCCAGCGCTGGCGCCGGCCTTCAGGCGCGAGTTGTCGAGGGTCGCGTCGACCACCACGTCATCGGCTCCAAATTCACCCAGTTTCAGATGCCCAACCCGCAGTTTCACTTTACCGTCCGCTGCATCCAGGAACTCCAACGGCAAGCGGGTCTCGAAGATGCTGGCATCGACACTGGAGTGCTGCATTTCAGACGGCAGAAAGGGCGTCAGGTCCAATGATTTCGACCTCAGCGTCGCGTCGACATGCTTGCGCTGGTCAAGCCCGATATCGATGTCCCCTTCGAGATCGTTGTTTCCAAAACGCGCCGCCAGATCGGTGAAACGCAGCAATCGCTTCTGTGCATGCATCTGTACCTTGATCCGGTAAGGTTCGGTTGCGGGCAACTGCAACCCAAGCAGTGGCGACAGTGCGTCCAGGCTGGGACCCGAGGCATCGATAGCGAACCGGGCGCCGCTTAGCTGCCCCGGTGAGGCCAGGGTTCCCTTGAAAGCAACTACGCGAGCGTCGCTGTGAGCCTTCATATCCACCCGCACCTGGCCACCCGCCAGTACCGCTGCAAGTGATCCGAAGTTGCCGTCGATGATCAGGGACTGGCCGTTGATCTCGGTGCGCGCATCAGCATAGATCCGCGGCCAGCCCCTGCCACCGGGAAGCAGATCCGCGAGGGTACCGCCACTCAGATCCAGCCGCATCGATTGCCCTTGTGATTCCAGCGACGTGCGCAAACGGACCCGCTTGCCCGCCTCTACGCTCAGCCGGGGACGGGACAGCCGGGCTACACGGGTATCACCTCCCCCGGTGTCAGGCACGTTGAAACGTCCCGAACCCGCGACCACGCTGCCATGGCTGCCCTCGATCAGTTCGGCAACGGTACGCCCTTGCGAATTCAATCTCACCGCCAGCTTGCGCAGTTCGCCCCGGATCGGGAAATTCGGCAAGAAAGGTCGCAGCGCCTGCGGCAGACCCACCCGGTCACTGTCGAGGCTGATCTCAATCGTGGGGGGGTTGGCCCTGCTATCGAACACCACCTGACCGGTCACCGGCAAACCCGGCAGCTCAGCCCGCAAGCCGTCGACCTGAAGCCGGCCATCGTCAAGCACCAGGGTGGCGTCGGCGTTGTCAATGCTCAACCCATACATCTGCATTTTGCCGGCCCCGACCGTCATCCGGGCATCGAAACCGGACAGGACCTCGAACGGCAGTGGCTGCTTCGACCAGTCCACCCCCGCATTCTCAGCAAACGAGCCGGGTGCATCGAAATCGGCACTGTCGAACACGGTCGCAGTGACCGAGCCCGTCACTAGGGGTCGGGCGTTCGACAGATCAAGACCGAGATCCCCGCTCAGGGTGCTGCCACCGACACGGGCCTCGAATGTGCTGAGCTGGTAGTGCTGTCCCCCGACAGCCGTCAAACGAGCCTCGAAATCAACTGCAACACCAGCCACAGGGCCGATGCCCGTCAGTTCCAGCAGTGCCTCAGGGGCTGCACCGTTAAGCCTGAAATCAGCCTCGATGGTGGAAAAATCGAACGGCGTGGCGCTGCTTCCGGATACAGTCAGAACAGCATCGCCACTTTGCAGCCGAGCGCTGAACGGCCACTTTCCCTGCCCAGCGCCAGCCCCACCTGCCGCGGTCGCGGACAGCGCGAGCGGCACCCCCTCATAGCGCCCCGTTGCCTCCAGCTCGACCGTATCCTCGTTGAGGCCCGTCAGCTCCAGGGCGACCACCTGCAGCCGCCGTGGCGGATCACTTCCTGAACGGTAGCTCAGGTCGGAATCCGCCACCCGCAAGGCATCGAGATCGAAGCTGAAACCGGAGCTGCCGGGAGATCGAAACGTCCAGTTGTCACGGCCGTCCGTTGCGGTTTCGAGATCGATACTGGCGTTGTGCAACTCCAGCAATACAACCTCGACCCGCCAATCCAGCAAAGCCAGGGCATCAAACTGCACCACCACTTCTTCGGCCTGAAGCAACCGCTTGCCAGCAGCCCATCCCGGGTTCCCAACCGTCACCTGTTGCAGCGTGACGGCCGGTTTGATCGACCATGCCAGCGACAGATCTCCGGCGATGCTGACCGATCGACCCAGGGCCCTGCCAACAGCATTTTCCAGCAAGGGCTTGTAGTGATCCAGCGCATACAGGACGTAACCGGTCGCGCCGGCGAGCAGCAGTGACGCTACCAACAGGACACGCCGTAACATCCGTGGTCAGGCTGGCGGTAGTCCCGCCTTCAGTCGTCGGTTTCGAAGTAGCGGTAGATCAGCGCGGCGATCACGGCGCCGGCCAGCGGCGCCAGCCAGAACAGCCACAGTTGCGACAGCGCCCAGTCGCCGACCACCAGTGCCGGACCGGTGCTGCGGGCCGGATTGACCGAAGTGTTGGTGACCGGAATGCTGATCAAATGGATCAGGGTCAGAGTGAGCCCGATACCGATGCCGGCGAAACCAGCCGGTGCGCGCTTGTCGGTGGCGCCGAGGATGACGAAGATGAACATTGCGGTCATCACCACCTCGGTGACCAGACCCGCCATCATCGAATACTGTCCCGGTGAATGCTCACCATAGCCATTTGCCGCAAGACCGTTGACGGCGAGATCGTAGCCAGGGGCGCCACTGGCGATAAAATACAACAGGAACGCGGCGACTATGCCACCCGCCACCTGGGCGATGATATAACCGGGCAGGTCGGCATACGGAAAGCGTCCACCGACAGCGAGCCCCACGGAAACCGCCGGGTTGAGATGACAGCCGGAAATGTGACCGATGGCGTACACCATGGTCAGCACGGTCAAGCCGAAAGCCAGTGCCACACCGAGAAGACCGATACCGACTTCGGGAAAGGCGGCAGAAAGCACCGCGCTTCCGGCGCCACCCAGCACCAGCCAGAAAGTACCGATGAACTCGGCAGCGGAACGCTTCATCAATGACATGTTACTCTCCAGTTCAAAGCTCGTGGGGCCGTCCATCGCGGTCCGCGGCGGGCCGGTACGATATCATCAAGCCCCCAACATGGTCAGCATCCTGTCTTCATCAGGCTGCCGCGAGGGCTGATCGCGCGTTCCAACAGAACATGGATGGCGCGTCTGGACAAGGGGGTGGCGTACGCTGAATTCAGACCTGCAAACAAACGCGCTCTAATCGCGCGGCTGTGTAAACGGAAACAGACCGGGGGAATCCGCTGTGATCAGTTACGTGATTGACGAATCCCATCTGCGGGCACTCACACCGTCGGCACGGCGTGAACTGCTGCGACTCATCCATGGCGACCTGGAAGAGCTGAAAGAGCGGCTTGCCGATGTCGAATGGCATGCCGACCGGGGCGAATCCTATCCGCTGAGCACAGAACAGGCCGCCGCGGTGCTGCGAACCCAGAATCTGGCGGTCAAGAAGGCGCTGCGTGTGTTCGTCGAGCACACCGACGGCACCACCGGTAGCGCAAGCCTCGCGGAGCTGATCGAAGCCACCGGATACGACGACCCCGAGCAGATCAGCCAGGACTTCGGCATGCTCACCGGCTCTTTGCGCGCCATTACCGGAGATAACCAGGCCTGGATCATCAACTGGGATGCTGAAACCTGGGAATGGAGCGAGGCCGACCAGCGCTATCTGAAAGGTGAGTATTTCATTAACGGTCCCGCGATTGCCGCGCTGGAACAGGCCTTTGGCGAGGATCCCGATCTCACCTAGCCTCACCTAGCCCCTGCCTTGCCGTTCCGCCTCGAGGAGCGCCAGACGCTCGCTGGTGAGCCCTGATTCATTGATGATGTCGTGGACCAGGTGCTCGCGCCGGTAGGCCATCACGTGGATGCCCGCCACGCCCTCTATTTCGCGAATCTGCTGGATCAGCTCGATGCAGAGCTTCTTGCCTTCCAGGCCTGGCTTGTCGGCCTTTTCGATCCGCTGAATCACCTCATCGGGAATGTGAACTCCCGGCACATTGTCACGCATCCAGCGCGCGGCCCTGGCGGAGGCAAGCGGACCGACGCCGACCAGGATAAAGACCTTTTCGTGGACACCGAGATCCCGCACCCGGGCCATGAAACGCTTGAACAGCTCGATATCGTAGACGTAGTTGGTCTGGATGAAATCGGCACCGGCCGCCACCTTCTTTGCCAGCCGGTCGGCGCGCCATTGGTGGGGTTGCACGCAGGGGTTCTCTGCCGCGCCGAGAAACACCTTGGGCGTGGTCGTCAATTTGCGCCCTGAAAGAAACGTGCCCTCGTCACGCATGGTCTTGATCGTCCGCAGCAGGGATATCGAATCGAAATCGAACACCGGTTTCGCGCCCGGCTGGTCGCCGACACCAACCCCGTCGCCGGTGAGACAGAGGATGTTGCCAACCCCCATGGCCGCGGCACCGAGGACATCGCCCTGTATGGCGATGCGGTTGCGGTCCCGGCAGGAGATCTGCAGCACCATGGACAAGCCCGCGTGCAACAGTAGCGAACAGATCCCCATGGAGGACATATGACAGTTGGCCCCGGAGGCATCGGTGGCATTGATGGAATCGACCACGCCTCGCAGAGGTTCCGCCGCTTTGAAGACATCACGGGGGTCTGCGGAATCCGGTGGATTCAGCTCAGCAGTGATACCAAACCAGCCCTTGCGCAGCACCCGCTCCAGCAGCGAGGGGGATTTGTGGCCGGGCGGCACCGCCAACGGCGGATCGTTGACGGCATCGTACGGTTCCGGCGTCTGGATAAGGATCATGGCTTCCCATCCCTGCTCTTGTCCGCTGCCGAGGGGGCGTCATATATGGATGTGCGCTCGGCTACCGCCTGGTCGGCGAGCGCCGCCTTGGGCTCCACTGCCAGCGGGGTGGCGGCCGGTTCGATCTTGCGGGCACGCTTGAAAGCCCTGGCCATGGCCAACTTGCCCGGATCCCTGGAACCACGCGGATCCCGGTGCTTCAACGCCTTTTCCCGCGCCACCCGCAACCAGGCGGAGGAACCCTCCAGCGAGCGGTCCACCGGCGGCTGCTCAACTGCAATCCGCTGCAATCCACCCTGCATGCGGGTAGCCCCATCCCACGCCTCGACCCAGACACAACGCATGGTGGGCATGACCTCGCAATAGCCTCCCGGCCGGACTCCGCCGCAAGGACCATTACGAAGGCTCTTCGGGCAGTTCATGGGGCAGGACATGCCCGTGGAAGACAGTACACACTGGCCACACATCCGACAGTCGAACAGCAGCCCCTTGACCACTTTTTCGGTAAATACCATCGGCCTTTCGAGACGCCCGTAGCCAATTTTTCTGAACACCGGATCGAGCGCTACCATACCCGCTTCGAAGGCCCGGTAGACGCCCAGAAAAAAGCCGGAGTGACGCGTAGCGAACAAGCGCACCCGATACATCGTCCCACCTCCATCCTGTAACCGTCTGCAGGCAATCCCGGTATCCTCACCCACGCCAGCCCGACGTTCTTGTCGTCAACCGTCACATCCGGGTCCAGGGTCGACTCGCCGTGAAACGAAAACCATCGCCGGTCACCCGCCGCGGCCAGTGCCGCGGCGTTGCCGATGCCGAATCCAGCGAGGTATGCGGCTGGCCCCCGCGGTTTTCGACGGCTCGGGTTCCTCCATCAGGGGTATGGGAGTGGAAGTTGCTACTGGCAACACCACAAAGGTCTCTTTCTCCACCACCCCGGCCCAGCTCCTGCGGGTCATGCGGTAACCGATAAACGTCGCCAGAGCCAGGGATACGATCGCGGTGTGCAGGTACAGACCCAGCGGCCCCAGCCATTCCATCAGATAGCCCGCCGGTATCGGTCCGGCAGCGGCTCCGGCACCGAATGCGAGCACCAGCCCGGGGCTGACGGCAACCCGATCCTCCGCCTCGATGTAGTCATTGGCGTACGCCACACCCATGGGATAGAGCGTGGAGATCACCCCGCCGTAGAGGGCGGCCACCGCCGTGATGGCCATGGGATGACGCAGCCAGGTGGTGGAACGTGCCACCTCCCAGGGTGAATCGGGCGCATAGACCTGCAGTTGAAACATCATGAGCACACTGGCCAGCGCCGCCAGGGAACAGACTCCCAGCATCACAGAGCGCCGGTCGAACCGATCCGACAAGCGACCAATCGGATACTGGAAAAACATGGCGCTGAGTATGACCACGCTCATGAAACTGGCGATCTCCGCGACCGAAAGTCCCAGGTCGCGGGCAAACAGCGGGCTCAGCCCCCACAGCGCACCCACCGACAACCCCGAGCACAGGCAGGCCAGCAACGCAGTCGGCGAAGCCCGATACAACAAACGGGCATTGAAATGCGGAGACGCGACGGGTGGCGGATGGGTGGCACGTGTCAACGCCACCGGCAACACAGCCACACAAAATAGTATGGCGGCCAGCATGAAAGGGTCCGGTCCGGCGATGTCGCCAAAGTTCATGAGCAGCTGACCGCTACCCAGGGCAAGATAGGATGTCGTCATGTACAGAGACAGCAGTGTGCCCCGGGTCGCCGGCGTGGCCCGGTTGTTGAGCCAACTCTCGGCCACGGTGAACACCCCGGCCAGATTGAAACCGATCACCACGCGTAACAGCAGCCAGGCCCATGGCTCGGTGACGAAGGGAAATACCAAAGTGGCAGTTGCACTCAACGACGAGAAGGCGGCGAATGCGCGGATATGGCCGATACGATTGATCAGCGGGCCGCAGCGTAGCGAGCCCAACATCAGGCCCACGTAGTAGGCCGCCACCAGATAGCCGATGTAGTCTCGCGAAAAACCCTCGAACTCCGCACGCAGACCGATAAAGGTATTGAACAGGCCGGTACCGGCCATCAACAACCCATAGGACACCAGCAGAGCCGCCATCGACCACAACAACGTCAACAGCCGCGGGTTGGTGACTTCGGCTTCCGGGGACGGCGTACTCATCGCACCACTACCATGCTACTCAGGCCGACAACAGCGCCGGGATCCGACCCAGGGCATTGCGTATATTGGCGCTGTTGTTGGCGTAGGAAAAGCGCAGATAACCCTCCCCCAAAACGCCGAAACTGGTGCCGGCAATGGTCGCCACCCCGGCTTGTTCGAGCAGCCGGGTCTGCAGCGTGCGTGCATCCAGGCCGGTTTCGGTGATGTTGGGGAAAGCGTAAAACGCACCGCCCGGCATCCGGCAGGTAAAACCCGGGATAGCGTTGAGTCCATCGACCATCACCCGGCGGCGATGGTCGAAGGCCGACACCATTTCCGCCACGCTGTCCTGCGGCCCCTGCAAAGCGGCGATGCCGGCGTATTGGGTGGCGGCGTTGACGCAAGAATGGCAGTTCACGGCAAACCGTGTAGCTCCCTCTACCAGCGACTGCGGCCAGACCCCGTAGCCCAGCCGCCAGCCGGTCATCGCATAGGTCTTGCTCCAGCCATCGAGCAGGATCAACCGGTCGCGAATCTGCGGGTAGCTCAACAACGAGACGTGGTCACGACCGTCATAGCTGATCCGGGAATAGATCTCGTCACTGAGTATGGCGATATCGGCACGCGACTCGAGTCCCGCCACCAGCCGGTCGATTTCCGCACGCGGCACCGTACCGCCGGTCGGGTTGGCCGGTGAATTGAGGATCAGCAAACGGGTATTGGCACTGACCAGATCGAGCACGGCATCGGCATCGAATGAAAAATCCCGCTCCTCCAGCAACGGAATCGGCACCGGCTTCGCACCGCTGAATCGAATCACCGACTCGTAGATCGGGAAACCGGGGTTGGGATACAGAATCTCGACGCCCGGCTCGCCAAACATCATGATCGCAAAGAACATCGTCACCTTGCCACCGGGCACGACCACGACCCGGTCGGGACTGATTTCGATACCGCGATGGGCGCTGATATCGGCGACCACCGCTTCACGCAGTGCCGGAATTCCCGGTGCCGGGGTGTAACCGTGATGTCCGTCACGCAACGCCTTTACCGCCGCTTCGACGACGTGCTCCGGGGTTTTGAAGTCAGGCTGTCCGATACCGAGGTTGATGACGTCACGGCCCTCGCTGGCAAGCTGTTCAGCCCTCGCCAGCACTTCGAAGGCCGTCTCGGTACCCAGTGCGGACATGCGTGCTGCGGTGTGAAGCATGGCGGTGATTCCCCGATGGACGACGCCAGACGCAGTTAGCCCCGTCCGCCCCAGGGATGCAAGCCGCAACGCCACGCAGTTTGCAGTACACTGCGCGATCGTTGTTAAGGGCTAATGGGAAATACTGATGAAATATCTGTTCGTGCTGGCAAGCCTTCTGACCGCCCTGGTGTCATTGTCCACCGCCACCGCCGGTACTCTGGAACGGATAGAGGAAAGCGGGGTGATCCGGCTTGGCTTTCGCGACAGCGAGCCGCCCATGTCTTTCCTCGACGAAAATCAAAAACCGATCGGCTATTCCATCGATCTGTGTGAGCACATCGTCAGCGCGGTACGGAGCAAGATCGGCAACCCCGACATCGAAGTCGAGTACGTCCCGGTCACCGCCGCCGACCGCTTCGAAGCTATCGAAAACAACAGCATCGATATCCTCTGTGGATCGACCACCAAGACACTGTCGCGGGCCGAGCGGGTTGATTTCACGCAGATGACCTTTGTCACCGGAGCAGCCCTGCTGAGCAAGGATTCGGTCAACATCGCGGACATCGCGGCCCTCAAGGATCAAAAGGTCGCGGTGGTCGAGAACACCACCACCATCGAAGCCCTGAAAAGAGCACTCAAGGACGCCGACAGCAATGCCGAAATCGTCCCGGTCGCTTCCGCCGAGGCCGGCCTGAGCGCGGTGATCAAGGGTGATGTCGGCGCATTTTCGGCTGACCAGGTCGTGCTCATCGGCCTGGTGCTGACCCAGGCTGGAGAGGAAAATTTCGCGATCACCAACCAGGTGTTTTCCTTCGAGCCCTTCGCGCTGGCGATCCGGCGCAACGATGCGGACTTCCGGCTGCTCGCCGACCGGGTGCTGTCAGGGCTCAATCGCAGTGGCCAGATCACGCCCATCTACCTGCGTTGGTTCGGACAATTCTCCAAGGAAGTGCCGAACCTGGTCGATGCCATGTACATACTCAACTCCACGCCGGAGTAGATCAGCGTGCTGTCTGACAAATAGCTTGACGGTAGCGGTGAGCAATGGCGGTCACTGACAAGGCGCAGCGAGTGAGCAATAGCGTGGCCTCGCGACGAGCTGCAACGCAGTCAGAGGCCGTCAGGGCCAGCGCAAGTGTT